>JAEDJV010000192.1 GCA_016296165.1 Oscillospiraceae bacterium
AGCAGGGATGAACTGTATAAGATTTATTCTGATACTTATCCTGATTCTTCAGAAAGATCCAAAGGACAGAATGTAGGTCAGGTATGGAGATTTATAAAAGAAATGAATTCAGGCGATTACATAGTTTTTGCTGAAAACAGTGTTTTCCATATCGGACTTATTGAGAGCGATTACTGTTACAGTAATGAAGTGCGTGAAGAACAGTCTTATGAATATGTAAATTCAAGAAAAGTTAAATGGCTTAGAAAAAATATCAGCAGAAGAGATATTTCTGAAGGTTTCCATCATTCACTTAGCGCCGGCATGTCTTTATGGACATTAAATGATTATAAATCTGCTGTTGCTGATCTGATCAGAGGAAATTACATAAAAGATAATATTGTATCCTGCGATGAAGCAGATATCAGATATAATACAGCTCTTGAAACTATTTATGGTATGAACCGTATTGTATTCGGAGCACCTGGGACTGGTAAGAGTCATCAGATTAAAAAAGATTGTAATGAAATCCTTAAGAATACCGATGGAACATATGAGCGAGTAACATTCCATCCGGACTATACTTACTCACAGTTTGTGGGTACATACAAGCCTGTATCTGAAGGAGATACCATCAAATACAGATATGTTCCCGGTCCGTTTATGCGAATACTTGTTGATGCATATAAAAGTGGCAGAACAGACAATCCGCAGCCGCATGTTCTTGTAATTGAAGAAATTAACCGTGCAAAGGTTGCTGCTGTATTCGGAGATGTATTTCAGCTTCTTGACCGTGATGATGACGGTGTAAGTGAATACGAAATACAGACATCTGAAGATATAAGAAAATATCTTGCTTCGGAACTTGGCGGTGAACCAGAAAAATACAGTAAAATTAAGCTCCCGAATAACATGTTTATCTGGGCAACCATGAACAGTGCTGATCAGGGCGTATATCCTATGGATACTGCTTTCAAGCGTCGCTGGAACTTTGAATATATCGGGATTGATGAAAATGAGGATAAGGTTAGAGGTAAGTTTTCTGCTGGTGGTGATATTATAGAATGGAATAGTTTAAGAAAAGCTATTAATGTAAAACTTTCCGTTGAATGCAGAGTGAACGAAGACAAGCTTATGGGACCGTTCTTCATATCAAAGCAGAATATGAAAACAGTTAGTGATTCTGATGATACAATAAAGGATAACAGTAGCTTTATTAAAATATTCAAGAGCAAGGTGTTAATGTATCTTTATGAAGATGCTGCAAAGCAGTGTAAGCAGAAACTGTTTTCAGGATGTGAAGATACTACAAAATATTCTGCTGTTTGCAGTAAATTCGATGAAATCGGAATTAAAATTTTCGGTGAAAACTTTGAAATAGCGGAGTAAAGCGTGATGAAACCTATTTCAAAATTTGTTCGTGAACAGTACAGGTATACAAAAAATGATCTTCGTGCATTATTTTCCTTTGATGACGCTGAAGTCGAGAAATTTATAAAAAACCTTAAATCTTTTGGAATACTTAAATCGGTTGAGAATAAAAAAGACCAGAAGGATCTGACTGAACTTGTTGATGATGATGTTCTGATTTCCGATGAGACTGCCGGCTACGATGAATGTCTGTATGTATTTACATATGTGGGAGTCATAACTTCAGGAAACAGAATTCTGAAAGTATATCCAAAGTATATTTCAGTAGATAAAGAACCTCTGGAACAGATGAAACTGGTTGTTAAGGTTATGGAACGATACAACAACCATGAGGAGCAGATTATAAATCTTTTTAACGGTGATGATGAAAATCGCAGCTTTAATATGCTTTCGGTTATTTTATATCTGCTGAATGATTATTTCAGCTATGGTCTTTACAATAATGAACAGGATATACTGGAACTTAACGGAGACGGAGATTCGCTCTGGGGCAGAACTGTTGATGAAATAATACCGTTTATCGAGGATAACAAACCGTATTATACCGATATTATTACACATCGCACTGCAGATGATGATACAGATTATTTCAGAAGACTGCATGAATATATACTTACAGAATGTTCTCAGCAGCTTCGTGACTCTCAGCTTGATGTACTGTTTGACATAGAAACTGTTGATTTGTCAGATGAGATACTTGATGACTTCGGAGACAGGGAATACGTACTTGAAAGAATCATGAAAGAACTGAATATTCAGTTCAATACTCATCGCCAGATACTGCTGAAAACAATGTACGCATATATTTCTCATAACAGAAGAATCAATGAGGAAGACAGCGGAATAAGTCTTTTCGGAACAAATGCTTTTCATGCTGTATGGGAAAAAGCATGTGCAGAGGTATTTGAAAACAGGCTGAAAACTGAAATCGGAAAGATACCGATGAAGGCTGAACTGGCAGAAGGTTATAACCGAAAGGCAAAATTGATTGATATTATCGACAGACCTTTATGGTACAGTGGAAGTATCAGTCAGCCTGCTAAGAAGACTCTTGAACCTGATATTATTACTATAGCTGAGTGTAATGGAAGTGACTGCTTTATTATTTTTGATGCTAAGTATTATCTTCTCAGAATTGATGAGAAGACATTAAGCGGAAATCCCGGTGTAGGTGACGTAGTAAAGCAGTATATGTACCAGCTTGCATACAAGAAGTTTATTAAAGATCATAATATATCATCCGTAAAGAACTGTTTCCTTATGCCAACAGATAAGGATGAGATAATCTGTGAAGAGTCTGTAAGGATGAAGATGCTTTCAGAGCTTGGACTTGAGGAGATTCAGGTAAGACGTATTCCGGCGGAAAGACTTTTTAAGTGTTATATCAGTGGAAAGAAAATAAATGTTGAAGAACTAAAATTATAGATATAAGAGGAGATGCGAAATATGGATGTTGAATACAGCATTGATAGAAAGGCGTATGAAACCGACAGTCATACGGATAATCTGATAGAAATAACGAAAAAACTTAAAGAAATAATGCTGAATGCAGATGATGAAATGTGCTGGAAAGATTTGAAGGAAGAAATGATTTCATTAATCAATGCTTCAGAAGAAAATGCGAATGGATTAAGAAAAAGCGTTGATGGATTGTTCAGTGCATATGGTTATTACAGTCCTTTCCTTAAGAATCTTTACAGCTTTCAAAATCTTGGAGATTTTGATGATGCCCGTAGAAAAGTTGAAAATAAGCCAATAGAAGGAAATGAAGGATTGTATAATAATTTTCTTGCCCAGTTAGAAAAGGAAATGTCCTGTAATTACACAGCAGAAGAAATTAAAAGTAAGCTGGATTATTATATGAAAGATGAGAAATCTGATTATTCAATAATTTATGGAATGGGAAGATATGTGAATCACTGATAAGGATTGATTATGGACGTACATGACAAGCAGACACGCAGTTATAACATGTCTCAGATAAAATCAAAGAATACGAAACCAGAGGAAATGGTGTGCAAGTATCTTTTCTCTCACGGCTTCAGATACAGAAAAAACGACAAACGATATCCAGGAAAACCGGATATCGTTTTGCCTAAGTATAAGACAGTGATTTTTGTCAACGGATGTTTCTGGCATAAGCATGAAGGGTGCAGGTACTTTGTTGTTCCAAAGTCAAATACGGAGTTCTGGATGAATAAGATCAGCAGAAATGTTGAGAGGGATGCGGATAATACCAAGAAACTCATTGATATGGGGTGGAAGGTTGTTACTGTATGGGAATGTGAATTGAAGAAAGATAAAAGGAAAAATACATTGAATTCTATCGTATTAGAAATCGAGAGACAAAATTATGATGCTGGAAAATAAATTTTTTATTCCAACCTGGAAATATGTAGTTGATATGACATATAAGGAGTTTGAACTGTTTTGTCTGAATATGCTTAATGAACAGTT
>JAEDJV010000193.1 GCA_016296165.1 Oscillospiraceae bacterium
CTTGTGAAACTTCGGAAATTTTAACTGAATCAATTCTTCAAACGCATTTGCAATGCAAAGCTGCCTGTTTACCACAATTGTCGTTCCTCTGCGGGTTCCATAGCGTAATGGCTTAACAATTCTTTCATGTCCTCCTGCAGCTACTGTACAAAGGTAATGTCCTTCGTGTTCCAATGGTGGTGGTGGAATCTGTTTTGAAAATGTCCAGTCTGCTGTATCAGTGAAAACCTTAACCGGAGCATCCAGACCTTGACCTGATATGACAAATATTATTTCAATAATTGCAATAATAAAAAACAATGCAATAAAAACCAGAATTGTATAATTTGATATATTTTTGACTTTCTTATAGAATTTCATAAACTTCTCATTATTTTCTGATTCTGTTTTTCTGCCCTGAAAAATAACCACCTGCTGTCTCATATGACGCTGAATTACCCTTGCTGATAAAATCAGTACATTAAGATGATATACATACAGAAGTAGTTCCCATCCGTCAATATTCTTAGCAAGCTGAACCGCGCATGCAATCTGAAATACATTAAGCAGAATCACCAGTGAAATCGATATGATTGAAACAGCTGGCGGGAGCCTGTCAGCTGTTTTGAACAATAATGTAAAATAGCCCATAACCCCTAACAATATGATAATTGATAATATCCCCTCATAATCAGAAGAAATCGCATAGTGATATTGTACAGTTTCAACTTGTTCATACCAGTCGCCTGCAGTGTCAAAGGATAATCCATACAGCATCACATATAAAATGCCACCAACAAGTACTGTCAGAGTTGAAATTAACTTTTCCTTTTTAGGTTGTCTGGAAAAACAATTATATATATTCCATATTGTTAATAATCCGGGAATAATCAATGCAACTATTCCTATTATCAAATATGTAAGAATATCATCAAAATACAACATTATACACCACATCTCACGCAATAATTTATCAAAATAAACTTTTCCGGTTTTCAGCCACAAGCCACTGATCTACCGTTCTGCTTTCACTTGAAATATTTACTCCTATCTTATGAACAGGACGATTATCACTCTGATACGGAACTGCATACTGCTTTTCTTCTATCTGCTTAAGTGCTTCTTCCGCACTGCCGTCAAGTTTGAACTCAAAGATAAATACGTCATCGTCCGTTTCAATGATTACATCTGCCCTTCCCTTGCTGTTTGGTTTTTCAATAAGTGTTGTATAACAAGAAAGCAGCCTGAATATGATGTAAAACGTATATGAAAAATGTGTCTCAAAATCCTTTGCACGTTCATCCTTGTTTGCCTCATACGGTATTGATGAAAGGAATGATGTAAATGCGTCACGTACTCCGTCAAGGTCACGTCGTTTCAGCATTCGGTCAAGATTTTTAACCCAGCTGTCCGGTCTGTCCTCTAGTTTTCCAAAATAACTGTTAGCTGTTAATGTAGCAAAACCTTTACGTACTTCGTTATTTGGGTAGTCAAGAATGTATTCATTATACTCTTTGTCATATTCTTTTACAGTAAGATACCCACTCTGATACAGCATAGCCAGCGGATCTTCTGCATCGGCCCTGTAATCCACAAAATATTTTCTTTCATACGCCTGTCCGGTCAGCTTCTGCATATTTACTTTATGTCCTTCAAGAAGCTTTGCCAGGTATGTCGGTGTTCCGGATTCATACCAGTAATCTTCTATCTCCATTTTATTAAAAGCATTTATTATACTGAACGGATTGTATATATCAGCCTTAAGATTATTGCTGAAATGATATCCGTCGTACTGTTTCTTAAGCACTTTTTTCATTTCATCAGCTGTATATCCCATTCTGTCTGCCATTTCTTTTATCGGTTCTGCAAAATATGAATACAGTTCTCCTTCTGTTATTCCGCATATAGCGTCATATCTCCTGTCCATACTTATGTCTTCAGGCTGATTAAACCCTGAAAATACTGACACCTGACTGAATTTGGTTACACCTGTAAGAAACACAAACCGTAAATTTGCGTCTGCTGCCTTGAATGTTCCGTAGAAACCTTTCAGAGTTTCCCTGTTTTTCTGTTCCATTTCTGTTCCAAGTACATCAAGCATTGGTTTATCGTATTCGTCTATAAGAACTACGGCTTTATGACCGGTTTCCTTCTGAGCTGCTTCAAGCACATACTGAAAACGGTCAGATATGTCAACGCACATTTCATTTTTGCCGTACTGCTGTTCCCAGATTCCTACATATTTATTAAGTTTGTTCAGCAGAGTTTCCGGTTTTGTATAGTCACTGCTTGCAAAATCAATCCTGAACACAGGATATTCTGTCCAGTCACTTTCAAGTTCTTCTATCTTCAGTCCTTCAAACAGTTCTTTTTTCCCTGTAAAATATGCTTCAAGTGTACTTATCAGAAGTGATTTTCCAAACCTTCGCGGTCTTGAAAGAAAGCATATATGACTTTGAGCAAGACTGTACACAAGATCAGTTTTATCTACATATACGTAATCACGGTTTATCATCTCTTCAAATGTCTGAACACCTATTGGGTATCTCATTTCTCTTTCCTCCGTTCTGCATTCATATCCGTTCTTTTTTACTCTATTAGTATAACATAATCTCAATGCATTAGCAACATCATTTCATTCTCCGGGATGCAAAATAAAACCGACCTTATCTGATCGTTACAATGAAAATAAAAAACTTATTGGCATCATAGAATAATCATTAAACAAAATAAGGTTATTCAGAATCTGTAGATTTCTGCATAACCTTATTTTCTTATTGATTTTGGTTCAAAAATCAATAAGCCGTCATTAACAAATTGCCTTAATTTAACCCGCTCAGATATACACTAACCTCATTCTGTATATTTTCAGCGGTTTCTTCTGCACTCTGAATGTCAGAATAATATTTTTCTGTCTGCTCAAAAATAATTCTCTTTATATCCTTATCGTAAAGAACGGCTGACGAGGCATTTGATATAAGACCGTCCATCATCTCACGCGTACTGATATCCGGATTTTTCTGCAAAATATTTAATTCGTTACCGTACCAGTCTCTCTCAGGGTAATCAAATTCAGCGCTGCTTTCCAATTCAAAAAGCTGATTGTAAACTGATTTTTTTACCGGTATTGATGACATACAGCTGTTAGACCAGTTTCTCCGGCAAAGCTTACTCTGTCCGTCATCTGAAATCAGTAATTCAATAAACCGGGCTGCCGCCTCCTTATTTTCAGAGTCAGCCATTACTGCTGCTGAAAGCTCAGGAAAAATAACAGCACCGCTGTGTTTGTCTGAAGGTATCCCCGGAAAAACCGGCTCTTCGCCTGACAGATTAAACTGCTGAAAATATGAAAGTCCTGAGAACGAATTAATATCAAGCATAATATCAAATTTACATGTTCCTTCAGCCACTCGCTGTCTGTATTCATTGCTTAATATATCAATATTTTGCTCTTCATTTTTTGATAAACCGTTGTTTTTTATTATTTTAAGAAGAGATATAAAACTCTCACTGTTAAAACTGCTTGTAAATGTTTCTGTATCGATAAAATCATTTATAGTAATCAGATATTCCGTAAGTTGCGAATACGTAAATGCATAAAACATTTTTCCGTCATCAAGCTCAATGAATTCATCTATAGTCAGACCTGTTTTATCACCGATTTCTGATTTTTCACCTACAAGACTCATCATAGAAAATTTAACCGGTAATGTATGCTGCCTGCCGTTAATCTGCTGTGATTCAAGTATATTTTCAAAATAATCATCCCGGTTAAAATCAGTTTCGCATAATATTTCATCTGTAGTGGTCAAGCTTTTTTGTAACATTTGTGCCTAAATTCGTTCACAAAATTTC
>JAEDJV010000049.1 GCA_016296165.1 Oscillospiraceae bacterium
ACAGATTTTAAATATATACGAAAAGAAACAGCCCAACGCTATTCATCAGCTCCGGATTATCCGGAAACGGTGAAAAAAGCACTTGACTGTATGTTCCGTCAGGTAGGAAAACCTGTATTTGGTGAAAATTATATGATGAAAAAAGGAGTTATCGTAAGGCAGCTTCTTTTGCCCGGAAATGCAGAGGAGTCTAAGGAAATAATAGGATATATATATAGTACATATGGTGATGACGTATTTATCAGTATTATGAGTCAGTATACACCAATAAAGCAATTCAAAGATTATCCGGAACTTAATCGAAAAGTTACAACGAGAGAATACAATTCTGTCATTGATTATGCAGTTGATATCGGAGTAGAAAATGCGTTTGTTCAGGACGGAGATGCAGCGTCGGAAAGTTTTGTTCCGTATTTTGACGGATTTGGAATATAGTGCAGATTAATGCTAAAAATATTAAAATACGTACTCGTAAATATAACTTAAAGAAATATTGTATGACTATTAGTATTATAAAAAGAGCGACAGCTAGAAGAATACATATTTTAAGATAGTGTTTTTTATTGACCGAGCGCCGTAATTGTGGTAAGATATAAATGACAGAAACCGTGAAAAAGGAGATACGAATCTTATAAAAGATTTGCTTGATTCAAAAGATATGATAAGTCTTATAACCAGACCGAGACGATTCGGAAAGACGCTGAATATGAGCATGATTCAGAGATTCTTTGAAAAAAAGAGGATAGTAATGCGTATCTGTTTGAAGGACTGAAGATAAGTAATGCAGGAGAGAAATATCTGAATCATCAGGGACAGTATCCGGTGATTTCGATATCACTTAAGGGACTTAAACAGATTACTTATGAAAAGGCATTTTTTGTATTTAAAGAAAGAATAATAAGTGAATTTGAAAGGCACCAGTATGTATATGATTCCGGTGTTCTTCCGGTAAATAAACATAAGAGATTTGAAAAAATACTTATTGGGAATGCAAAGGATGATGAATATTTAACTGCACTTCAGCTTCTTTCAGAATGTCTGGAGGATTTTCATAATAAAAAAGTAATACTCCTCATAGAACTAAACGTCAGATGCGATGCAGCACTTGAGCAGATCAGAACAAAAAAGTACGCAGAACAGCTCACGGATGACTGCTATCAGAAGGTAATGAGCTATGGAATAGCATTTTACGGAAAGACGTGCAGGGTGAAGATGGGGGAAATTGTTTATCAGAATGAAGAATAATGAAAGCCACGTAGACTAAGCATTTACGTGGCTTGGTTATAGGAACTAGCAAAACTCATTTTCTTTTACTTATTTTAATGATTCTTATAACGTAGAGAGAAAGGAAACTGATTCATTTGAATAGAGTACTGAATCATTTAAAAACAATAACCAGACACAGAAATCAGGTTCTTGTTCATTGTTTTCGTGTAGGTATTCCTTTACAGGGAATAACGCATGATCTTTCAAAATATTCACCTTGTGAATTTATCTTAGGATGCAGATTTTATCAGGGAACACGTTCTCCGCACGAAGCGGAACGTGAAGCATATGGTTTTTCATTTGCCTGGATGCACCATAAGGGCAGAAACAAACACCATTTTGAATACTGGACTGATTATGACTATAAAACAAAAAAATTGTCACCTGTAAGGATGCCTGTAAAGTATGTAAAGGAAATGTTCTGTGACAGGCTGGCAGCCAGTAAGATATATCTGAAGGACAAATATCATGATGGTGCACCGCTTGAATATTTTCTTAGAAGTAAACATACAAGAATGATACATCCTGAAACATCGGATCTGTTAGAAAAACTTCTTACGATGTTAAAAGAGAACGGTGAAGCAGAAACGTTCAGATATATAAAAAAACTTAAAGAATATGAAAATAAATAGATTGTGTAACTTTAGTATCATAAAACATTAAATAACAACTGACAGTACTGTTTCTGTCAGTTGTTATTTATTTATTAGTTTATAATTAATGTTATGTTTATAAAAATTACTATACCAATAATTCGCTGGATATTTTATGGTATTTATACAAATGAGATTCACTATATACATATTGTTTTTTCCCTATTGACATATTGATTTAAAAGTGTTATAATTCATAATATAGGATAACTAATTTATGATATTTTATGCAATTATCATAAATAGGAAAAACCTGAAATTTTATATATAGGAGTTGTATTAGTTATGAATGAAGAAACAAAAGATTTATTAGTTGAAAGAATGACAGAAAATCTCGTTGTACTGAGAGCTAAGCTCGGTATCACACAGGCTGAACTTGCTGATATAGCAGGTATGAGCAGACAGACAATCCTTGCTATTGAAAAAAAGCAGAGAACTATGACATGGAACACATTTTTATCACTTCTTTTCATCTTTTCAGTAAACAAGGACACAGCTGCACTTCTCAATCTTTTTGAGATCCTTACTGATGAACTTACAGATTACATCAGAGTTAAGAAGTAAGATTAATTTATGATAGGGTAGGCCGGATTTTCGGTGGAGGGATTCTTATGGAGATTTTTTATTGTCCCGAATGTGATGGGAAGCCATATACTGACAGTATAAAAGCAGGGACAAAATGTCCGGTATGCAATTCAGTACTAAAGTACGCAGACGTTTCAGAACAAAGTCTAGCCGGAAGACCAAAGATTGAAACTTCAAAAAAAGTTAAGTCTTCTTCCGGCAAGGAAAAAAAAGAATTTAAATCTACTGCTGATAAGTATAAAAAATACCGTACGATAAGCGGCACAGTAGAAAATATTCGTCCGCATACCGGTGAATCCAGGGGGCTTTTCACCAAGATCCGGCACTATATCATGTATCATCAGAGTTTTAGTGACACACTGTATTCATTTGATATAAGACCACGTGATGACGAAACAGGTAATGACAGAGTATGCGTTCATATCTACGGTGATTACACCGGAGACGGTGCAACGATATGCAGCGGTTTTGATCACACAGTTACGGGTAAAATGGCACTGAAGCATTTATCAGAGGAAGACAACGAGATATTTTTTGCTAAGAGAATACGTAATAATGACACGAGAATCAGATTTGCGTCTTCACCAGCAGCTTTTATGGTAACTGTGTTCGTTCTGTATTTCTTCTGGTCTGTTATTATGTTTTTCAGGGAATCTGCCTTACATGGCACCCTTCTTGATGAAATAAGACGAATACTTGAAGACTTTATTCCATCAGCTACTGCTGGTGCGAGTATGTTTTCAATAGCGTTTGTATTTACATCTTTTTTGGTCTATGTAAACAGGTTGAAAACACATATCAGATATAATTTCAATTCAGTTGCCGGCGTATCTTTTATGATGACGGTTTTGTTTTTTATGAAACACAGGCTAAAAACATTTGCCGGTCTGACAGTATCAGAATGTTTTTCTGAAATTTTTGCATTACTGGTAACTTCGTCTCTTAATATCCTGACTGCTTTTGTTTTAGTCTATATCGTGTGGAGATTTATTCATATTATTATGCGTATAAGGGGTTAAACATTATGAATATCGGTATAGATCTTGGAACTACAAATACTGTAGTCGGATGGATGAATGAATTCGGAAACATAGAGTTTTTAAAATTTGATGATGAAAAAATATTTATGCCTTCCTGCGTTTTTTTCGACAGGGGTAGTGTGCTGGTCGGACAACAGGCGGTTGAAAAATCGTCTGAAAATCCGGCTGCATTTGTTTCTGAGTCAAAAGTTTTTATGGATGACAGAAAAAAAATCTGGGAAATCGACGGAAGAAGATATAAAGCTGAGGACATCGCTTTTGAAATTCTGAAAAAAGTCAGAATGACCCTTTCAAAAAGATTTCCTGAGGTGAAAAAATTCAATGCTGTTGTAACTGTACCTGCCAAATTTGGAGAGGACCAGATAAGGCGTACTGCGTCTGCACTTAAGAGAGCAGGTATAGGACTTATAGAGATAATAAAAGAGCCGGTTGCGGCTGTTCTTGCATTTAACGATGATAATTTCAGATCGGGTGAAACTGTTTTCGTCATTGATTTGGGCGGAGGCACAGTTGATGCTGCACTTGTGAAACTGACAGGAACAGACGGAGTGACCGGCTTTAATGTTATTGAGGCTGAAGGTAACAGACATCTTGGCGGCAAAAATCTTGATGAAGTAATCGGTTTAATTGCTTTTGAACAACTGAGAGACTGTTCAGGTCAGAATCTTTCTGATGAAGCAACTGTATGGGGAGCTTCGAGGAAGAAAATCAGACAGCTTATATGCGATGCTTCACATGAAATAAAAAACCAGCTCCTGAGAGCAAATGGTGACAGTGAAATTTCAGTCGATTTACCTGAAGTCTGTTCGATATGCGAGAAAAAGGACGAGTGCAGAAATAATTGCGAATTTCGTATCAGTCTGTCTTATGATGAATATTTATCAGCTGCTGATGAAGTATATGAAAAGATGAAGGAGCTTATTTATCCGGAAAACGTCGCGGATATGGAAATAAATCACGTTCTTTTCGTTGGCGGGATGAGTGCAGATATGTATCTCAGACAGTACATAGAAAGTACATTTTATAACAGCCGAATTATATGTGCAGGGGATGTTTGCGACGAGGAAAAGTATCTTACTGTAATTGCAAGAGGAGCTGCTATAAAAGCATGTGATGAGAACATCCATATAGTAAATAAACTTTTGAATTCTCTTGGACTTATCTGCAGAGGAAAGAATGGTATGTATATGGATCCAGTTATTCCGGCTGGTTCTGATATTGATTCTGATTTTGAGGTAAGGCATGTATATACAAACAACGGAAGATATGAAACTGAGATGAGTTTCGAAGTCTATGAATACAACGGAGATCCAAATGATTTTAATAATCTTGAATACAGAAAGATAGGAAATTTTGTTTTCAACGATATTAATCCTATGGACACAGGAAAGCAGAAGATAGAAGCTACTTTCCGGTTTGATGAAAAGGGCGTTCTTACTGTTTGTGCCCAAGACCTTAACGAACGCGGCAGAAGTATAGAAGTAAGCTTTGAGATATAGGGGAGAGAAAAATGTTCAGAGATATTGTTTCAATGATGGAAAACGGAGAAGTTCCTGTTAATTACAGAGATCCTCAGGAATTCATCTACAGGGAGAAAAGAACGCCTGAGTCAGATGTCTATTCGTTCGGTATGCATATTTTTGAAAAAATATGCGGTAAGAATTATTTTGAATACAGCGGAGTTCCAGAGGATGAATGTTTTATGATGGCAGATACTGATTCGGATGATTCCGTTATATCAGAAAAATATATTCCTGCGGATTACAGTTTCATTTTTCCGCTTCTGAAAAACATGACCGTATATAAAAAAAGTCTGCGCATATCCGCCCAACAGGCAATTACGGAACTGAAAAAATATAATCAGGAAGCCGAAAAATCCGAAGAAGAAAATAATCCTTATAAAATAATAGAGGATTATGACTACGGTATTATTTTGAACAACAAAAGGTCAGGGAGAATAGAATTTCGCGTGCTTTTGGATCATGACGGGAATAAAACAGCCTGCGATATTCCTGTATATGAATCCGGAACTTTTAGAATCGCAGTTTCACGCCGACACAGAGATTTTGTACATATTACTAATCCGTCAAGTGTATTTGGTGACAAGATAATTCCGGTTGATATTGCCGGAATTGAGAATATAAATGCTGGGAAAATACGTATTTATGCTGATTCAGTAAACGATGAACTTGTTGTATCTGTTCAGGAATCTGATATAAACGGAAGTTATACAGAAAAGAAAAATACTGTTTGGGAGAGGGTAAAATGCTGATAGATTACGAGAGTATAATAATTCTGGACGGACAGATTTGCAGTGATATAGTTTCAGGGAAAGTAACGGCCGACATTTTTCAGTGTACTAAAATAAAAAATGCAGATGAAAACAGTTTTATAAAAAATAATTCTGTTATTCAGTGTATCAGTAGTTCGGATAAACTAAAATTTTCAGTAATGTACAAAACAGTTCCTTCACTTTTCCTTTCTGAAGCAAAGGTTGTTTTCAGTAGCGGAGCAGAATGCGGTTATGAAATAAGATGTCATAACGAGACAATAGCAGACGGAACATGTATAATGAACGGTTTCAGGATTAATCCTTCCGAAACTGATGGTAAACTTGATTTTGTGTTTATTAAAGAGGAAGAAGAAAAAACAGATGTTTTCATCAATGAAACAGAAATGATTATGTCTGAAAACATTCTGTCTGAAAATGAACTGAATGAGCTTGAACGAAAACTTTCAGAGGAAAAGGAAAAAAACAGAGAAATTCTTGCACGAAAAAATGAGATACTAAGTGAACTTGAAAATTTAAAATCCGAAGTCAGTATGCTTGAAAACAGCCTTGATGAATATGATGACATTAAGTCCCGTTATGCTGTTCTGAAAGAAAATTCAAAAGAGAATGATTTGAATTCAGAAAAAATTCAGAAAGTCGTAAAACAGCTCGAATGCTTTAATGATATTCTGAGTTATTATAAAAACGAAGATGGTTATATTTCAGTTGCAGATAAAATCAGTATGATAATTCAGGATGCAGAAATAGTAAAAGAGCATATTTCTGAATTTGCTTCAAAAAGAAAACAGGAAACAGAAAGTATTTTGGATGAACTGGATATATAGTTAAAGCAGGGGTGAGGGGTTATGAGTGCACAGTCAGTTATACTTGGAAAGAGACTTGAAAAACTTCGTACTCAGTATCAGGATAATGTAAAGAGTATGGATCAGATGAGAACTGATTATGAAAAATCAGTATGCATAAGGCTTGAAAACATGCAGAAAGAAATGCAGAAAAAACTTTCTGAACATGATGAAGATCTACGAATCGAATATGAAAAAGAACTGGAAAAATTTTCAGACGAGCTGAGTCGTGAACTCGAAACCAGGATAGATGCGATAAACAGGGAATATGTAAAACTGAAAAATGAAAATGATGATATGCGCGCACAGATGAAACTCATTGAAAAAGAATTGTCTGATGAACTTCATGGAATAAGCAGCCGGCTTGATACACGTGAGCAGACGATGAAAAATGAAGCCCAGAAGAGAATGGAAAAAGCATATGATGATTTTCAGCGGTTTTCTGTTTCATATCCACATGAATTTTTTGAACCAAATGCCGCTGATGCACTCCTTATGCAGATGGAATCGGTAAAAGTTGATTTTCGTTCCGGATTTTACGAAGCGTGTATGGCGAGTTCGTCAGGAATAGAATTTCAGATTGCGTCTCTGGAAGACAGAATGAAAAGAGGACTTCAGCAGTGGACGAGATATTTTAATCAGCTCGAATCATACACTCTTATGGCAGATGAATATATTAATTCGAATGATTTTTCGGTTATTTCCAATGACTGTTTTGAGAAGGAACTGTTAAAAAAATCAGAACGTGATGCAGATACGTTTGACTTCTGGTCATATAACCAGTACAGCGAAGTGGTTGAACAGCTGCAGAAACATATTGATTTTATCAGACAGATAAATGACATGCCGGGAGAAAGCAAAGAAAATAAAATTACTTTATTTCTAAAAAACGAGCGAAGAAAAGGCAGTTGTATTACTTTCGAAGATTTATCAGAGAAAATAAATGAGATAACCGTTGTACATAAAAAAATATGCAGTATGAGAGTATTTATTCACACTGGTTTTGAATCATCTTTTCAGAGAGCTGCTGTTCTGTCAAAAGAAATCATACGTGTTCTTTCTGAAGAACGACAGGGAGAAATAATAAAAAAAGAATTCAGAGATAATGATATAAGAAACGAATTCACAATAGTATCAAAGGAACCCGGAAAAAACATTACAGTTCAGATATTTCCCGTTTCACCTGACAGGATGTCGGTTGTAAATGCCATAGGAATTTTTACTGAGCATACCGGTTCCGGAACTGTTGACAATCTGAAAATTACCGAAGAACAGATTGTAAATATGATAAAAAGCATATCATCGGGGACTATGATTATTTCAGCAAATAACCGTGATGAAGGTGTTTCGGATAGTGAAAAGGCTATGAATAATATAAAAAAACAAGCTGATGAAAAGAGAAAAAAAGAACTTTCATCCAGAAGGAGAATGAGATAGTATGAGTGGAATAAGTACAGGTTCAATTTTCTTTACACCTGCAGTTGTGGCATTGTCTTTAGTAAATGCAGTTGAAAACATGGTGAAGACAACAGGAAAAATAGCTTTTGCCGGTGTTATCGCAGTTCACAATCATAACAAAAAGCAGGAAGAAAAAAAATTTGCCCAACTAAGTGATGAGATGAGTGCACTTGACAAATCTGTAAGGGAAAATATCTGGAATCAGACTTCAGCTTTTGATAACAGTATAGAAGAAATGCTTAATACTATAGCTGAGACTCAGAAATCTGTTTCAGTTGATATAGATAATTCAGATTCGGAAGAATTCAAAATGCTGTTAAAAAAGACACAGAAAAATACAATAGACGGAATCGAAAAAATACACGCACAGTTTAAGAAAAACTATGCTGAGGCTATAAACAGAAGTAATGCAGAGATTTCCTCGGCCCTGACAGTATTAAAGGAAAACATACTATCAGAAGTGAACAGTATAGAGGAAAATATCCATAACAAAGAAGAAAGAGCAGCGGCAAGAGCTCTCGGACTTATTGAAGATGCAAAATCACTTGCCCGTTCGCTGGACTCTAATGCAGGGGATATGTATATCAGGGAAGCTGAAAGTGATCTTGAAAAGGGAAATTATCAGTCGGCAATCAGTCTTGCTTCTTCAGCTGTTACAGAAATCTATATGAACCTTTACAGAACCGATGCCGAAGAGAAAGAAAAGGATTTTTACACAAGCAGCTGTATATTTCTAGCTGCAGAGATAAGAGAACTTCTTAATTCATTTAAGGAAGTGGATTTTAGGATATCAGAGGATTCAGAACAGATAATGACCGGTGATCTGACCCGGTTTATGAAAACAGAGTATGAAGATTTTATAAACAGATGTCAGAAAGCAGTGGATTTTCTTAATACTGAGGTCGGAGAGGCTGGAAGTGTGGAATTAAAGAAGATGACTGAATATCTTAGCAAAATGTATTCTGAAATAAATGAAGCGGCAGCTGATGCGTTTTACTATATGATATACACTCTCAACAGAACTGAGATGGAAAAATCCATTTATCATCTGCTTGATGAAAAAGGATTTGTTCTTTCAGATACAAAATATACTGATGGTGATCCTGTAAAATCCAGTGAAAGAAAATACATATGTCCGCTTACAGGAGAGGAACTGACTGTGGCAGTTGAGCCATATTATGATGAGGATAATGATATCAGGACTAATATGACGCTTATGAGCAACAGGAGTTCTGAGGAAATTCGGGAGCAGTTCAGAAAAGAAATCATAAGTAAACTCAAGAGTGAATGCAGCAATGTTGAAAATATAAATCTGAAGTGCAGCGAAGAAACGAGAAACACAGACGCACGAGACACTGGAAGGGAGTCAGCAATCGAAAATCCTCAGTATATTCGCGCTGACCGGAGGTGAGTACAGTTTTGGAAAAATCTATTTTTGAATATTCTTCTCAGCGTATTTTCAGTATATCAGGCAATATAACTGACTCATTCTGTACGCCGGATCTGCAGATAGTCAGCTTTGAACATTATCTGTGTGAATATCTGAAAAAGACAGGCTATGAATGCGTGGTATTTTATTCAGGTGGCGGTATGGGACTTTATTTTCATGACCGGGAAAGTGCTGAAAACTATTCTGCCTGTATAGAAAAGAAAACGGAAAAGGTAAGTGAACCGGTAAAAAAAGAAGAAACAGATGATTTTTTCGGGGTGTTCGGCATAAAAGAGAAGAATCCAGTTTCGGTTGAAAAAAAACAGGAAGTAAAGAAGAAAAAAGCACGAATGCGATATCCGATGGAAAGTGACGCTGACTTTATTCATAAGGCCGAAGCTCTTATGAAAAACAGGAACAAGAGAACTGCGGTCATTTTCACCAGCTTTGATGATTTTGTAAACAGAACTGATTCGGTAAGCAGGAGAAATTACAACAGACTTTTTGAAAGCTGGAAATCGATGACCAGCGATAACAGAAATATATGCATTTTTCTTTCGAAGGGACTTGGAACGCGGGAGATACAGCAGATGCTTTCCAACAACAGTGAGCTATCCCTGTCCTCGCTTTTTATCACCGAAGACAATGAAGGAAAGCGCAGATTTAATTCTGATACATGCCTTATAATAAAACAGCCAGGCAGCGACGAACTCCATAATCTGCTGCTCTACTGGGCAATTATAGGCTGTCGGTCCGGTTCGGAAGTAAAGAGAATCACCTTTGAATGGACAAAAGAAAACATGAGTGATATTGTAAACACCATGCTTTTTTACTGCAATGAAGCTGAGAACGGACTTAATACTTTCAGAGACAGAATAGAGCTGTACATCCGCAGCTGTGAAGAAAAAATTGTTCCTTTTTCTTCTGAAACAGTTATAAATATATATGGGAAAAAGAATATAAAATATTCATCTGAAGATCCGGAAAAATTACTGGAGAGCAGAAGAAACAGCGGTTGGGAAAATGCATGTGATGTTATAAACAGAAACATAGCAGAGTACGAAAACTATGTAAAATATCATATAGGGGATAATTCCTCTGCTGTACAGGAATTATATGGACTTGAGAGATTTGAAAATCTTTCTGAAACAGAATGTTCATACAGGATACCAAACTTTGTGATACAGGGAAATCCCGGAGTGGGAAAAACAGAAATTGCAAAGCTGATAGGAAGAATTCTTCATAAACATGGCATACTGAGTTCCGGACATACGGTCTGCGCTTCCAGAGACACTTTGGTAGGTCAATATGTAGGTTCCTCTGCAATTAATACGGTAAATGCTATTGAAAAAGCTCAGGGCGGAGTGCTTTTTATTGACGAAGTATATTCACTTGTAAACCTTGGGAATTCATCCTCTTCCGGAGGTGAAAACTACTGTGCAGAAGTGGTGAATACACTTGTTGCCGCCATGACAAATCCAAAATATCATTTTTGCGTAGTGATTGCAGGATATAAGTCGAAAATGAATGACTTTTTCCGTATGAACGAAGGTCTTCCTTCCAGATTCAGCACGAAAAATATTATCAATATAGAAGATTATAAACCGGATACTCTTGAAAAAATATTCAGAGAGTATATAGAAAAAAATGATCTTTCACTTTCAGATGAAGTTGACAGCAATCTAAATTGTTATTTCGTAAACCTGTATAAAGAAAGGGATCGAAAAACATTCGGAAATGCGCGTGATGTTGTTACCCTTGCAAAATCTGTCATAAGTAATGCACAGATGAGGGCAAAGGAAGCAAATCCGGAAATAATTATCAGCGATTTTACCGGTTCTGAAAAACTGTTTAAAGGATTCGGTGCTTCTACACGTGAGGAGGCTTATAAAGAACTGAAAAAATATATAGGAATGGAATTCCTTGAACAGATGTTTGACGATCAGTGTAATCTTTATGATGAGTGCAATGACAAGGGAATACAGTATCCCGGACCTGAACACATGATCTGGGTGGGTAATCCCGGAACAGGTAAATCAACTGCGGCCAGACTTCTCTCTCAGCTTTACTATGCAACAGGGATCATGGGGGGCAGGAGTCCGGTTATCGTTGATGCTTCGTCGATAATAGGCACACATGTAGGAGATTCACAGAAGATAATAAATGAAAAGATGGACGAAGCAGCACAGAACAATACGGTTCTGATAATTGAAGAGGCATATCAGCTTTCAAAGGATAAAAACTATGGACACGCTGCCCTGAATGCCATGATGAACAGAATGGTGGACGAGCGAAAGGATTTTAATGTGGTGTTTATAGTTTACAGTACAGAATACGATGATTTCGTTTCATCAAACGCAGGAATACTATCGCGCTGCAGCAGATATGATTTTAAGGATTATACACCGGAACAGCTCACAGATATTTTCAGGAAAATGTGTTCAGATTCAAAAGATACATATACGGAGGGGACTCTGGAAAAAGTAAGAGATTATCTCAGTAAGATGTATGAGAACCGAACAGACAAAACAGGAAATGCAAGAGCTGTTGAAAGACTTCTTGCAGATATGAGAAAGAAGAGATACCCGCGTATCAGGGATATGAGAGATGTTCCGGCTGTACAAAAATACTGTTTTGATGCAGCGGATGTTCCGGAATATTGTGTACAGGGAGGATAATATATGAATGAGATAAAAATTTCTATGCTTGGGGTGAGTGGCTCGGGTAAAACAGCGTTTCTTTCAGGAATATGCGATACATTTATTTCATCAAATATTGAAGTAAGAGACAGCAGGAACAATGATGAGAGTCATCTCTTTAAAATACTGCCATATCATGCTGATAATCTTTCTGAAACAAGTGTAGGTGATATCAGAAGATATTCAATCAGAAACAACAGAAGTTTCACTTCAATCAGTACTGAAAATACAAAAAAATATATGCTTAATATTCACGATGACTGTTACAGTACTTCTTCGCCGCTGTGTACAGTAAGTTTCATTGATTACAAAGGCGGTTTTGTGGAAAATCTGGTCAATGAACGGTCTGATGATGATGTTAAGGATGTAAGAAATGAACTGTTAAGCAGTAACGTTCTTCTGATATTTATCGATTCAGTAAGACTTAGCAGAGGCAGTACTGCTGGTGAATACAACAGAGCACTTGGCAGCGATGATATAAATACATTTTTTAATACAAATCAGTTTATGAATAAAAAAATGAGTATTCTGTTTGTACTTACAAAGGATGATTCACCGGAAGTTTCAGGTGATGATGAGATTCTTATCGACAGGATAATGCGTGCCTTCGAACCAACAGTAAAAATAACTGAAAGAAACGGCTGGAATCTTGGAATTATAAGAACATCTGCTGTCGGAAGAAATACAGTTGATCCGGTTACAAACAAAATTAATCCGGAAGCTGATATAATCCCTTACGGAATAGACAGCGTGTTATTTTACAGTATTTACAGAACTATTAGTGAAGAAGTTACAAACATACATCTTAAAATAAATGATATGGAAAATGCTTCAGTACTTACTAAAATGTCCAAAGAATACAGGAACAGAATGAAAATAATGAAGATGCAGCTCGAAGAAACAGATACAATACTCAGGTATATCCGAATTCCGTATAACAGCCTGCATGTTGCAGACAGTCTCATTTTTGAACAAAAGAAAGACAGCGGCGGAATAAGTGCAGTAACGGGTTGAGGGGGATTGCTATGGAACTGGAAGTATTTTTATATGGCAGAACCAGGACATATGATTATTTTGATATGTATATACCTTCATGGCTTGACAATGGCTCTGATGAATACAGAGAATACAGAAAAACTGTAAGCTTTATAATGAAAATAAGAGATATTCTCTCTGAAGAAAAATCAGAAATACTGAATAGAACGGCAAATAGTTTTGTTTTTTACAGGGGAAGAAAAATAAGTATGCTGTGCAGATTCTGTCATGTGTGCGGAAAAGATGAATTCGACAGACCGATTTGTTCTACAGAAGGATTTATAACTAAAATCGATAATCTTAAAGAATTCTGGAAACAAATTCCGGATATGATTCTTCATCTTTCGTCTTCGGATAAAACATACTATAACGAGTATCAGCTAAAACACGGGGATGAAAGCAAGCCGGTCGGGGAGATTCGCATTGATCACCTGAAATCCTCATATACAGCAAGTGTTCCTTTGACACAGTACAATGCTCTGAAGAAAGCGGTGGAAAAATCATCTGTTCCTTTTAGTTTTGCTTTTGGAGATGAAGAAAAGAAACTGTATGATTATTCAAAAGAATATGATCTGGTTAAGATTAATGTATTTTTTACAGCTGATGAATGTACTGAGATTCTAGAAGAACCGGAGAAACAGAAAAAAGATGCAGATCTTGGCAGTATGAAAATCTGGATTGACATAAAAAAAACTGTTCAGGGGCGTTTAAGATACAGACTTGTTCTGGGGGAGGTTCCCGGGGCTGATAAAAAAATTTCAAAGATTCCTTATGTAAGTTATGAAAGAGAGTGCGGTCTTGAAATTAAATTAAGCGAGTTATATAAGATGCACGAAACTCTCATTTCCTATATTTCAGAAAATGATATAGGAAATACCCAAAAAAAGTGTATTCCTTATAATAGTGAGATTGACGCGGAGTATTCGGAGAAAAATGCATTTTTGGAGTACAGGCCGCCTGAGGAGCAGAAACGGAGTATTTTTCAGATATTAAAGGGGGTAAAACCGCCTGATTTTTCAGAATACTTATATCTGAGAAACGGTGAAGATGAAAAATTAGTTAATCAGATAAGCGGGATATATTATATGTCTGATGAATCTGATTCAAGACTTACAGGATATGATGAGATTATGGAGGCATTTAGTTAATGGAAATATACTACTGTGAAAAATGCGAAGGGAGGCCATATACCCGAAAAGTAAGTTCAGGTACCAGATGTCCGGTATGTGGCAGTGATCTGCGTTTTGAAGATGTAACTGAGGAATCACTTACTTTACGGAAAGAAATTGTTCATCCAGCGAAAAAAACAAGACTTCGCGATAATGTAAAACATGAAGATGTAAAACTTTACAGGAGTGCATTTGTCATTCCTGACGGGGAGATATTCTATGAATATCTTGGAATAGAAAAGGTTGGACAGATTGATTTCCGCTGTCATTTTATTCTGGGAAATCTCCCTGATGAAAACGGTGTGATAAACAAAACTCCATTTATCAGTCCTGAATATAATTTTTCCGGAAGTGTCGAAATGTCGGAACTGGAATTAGTACGGAAAAGTTTTGAAAGAACTGTTCTGTCTTCCGGTTTTATCAGAGATGACCGGTTATACCATGCTTTTCTAAAAATCGGAGATGAAACGGTATTAAAAACAGTAACGGAATCATTTGCAGATGAAACTCTCTCTGACGAAGAAAGATATGCAGAAAAATTTTTCATAGACTATAATTATCAAAGTTTCGGGGACATCAAATTAAAACCTTTCAGTCAGGACGCAGGAATATTTAATGAAGTAAAGAGGATTCTGGATTCCAGAAATGAAAAATTTATGGAGTATATGTATCTCAGAGTAAGGAACGGAGATAATATGACTCTTACATCATTTGCTGATGATTCTTCAAAAATATTTGATGACCCGTACCTTGCACTTATAAGATATGACAGAGTTATCAAGGAGTCTAAAACAATGCGTGTGTGATGGGGCGGATTTCGATTATAGTTGGCTGCAGTTCAAATATCAGCAGGTATTTCCATTGAAATAAAAATATTTGTACCATAATAAAATTTCTGAAGTTTGTAATTGACAATAATATAAAGATATGATATCATTTTATTTGGTATCAAATTTTTTGGGAAAGGAATTAAAAAAATGAGCGAAGAATGTACACATGATTGTTCATCATGTTCAAGCAACTGTAATGAGAGAAAAGATCCTAAGGATTTTATAGAGAAGACCAATGAATTCTCAAAAGTAAAAAAAGTCATAGCAGTAGTAAGCGGTAAAGGCGGTGTAGGTAAGTCACTGGTAACATCATCACTTGCTGTTATGTCTCAGAGAAAGGGTTACAAAACCGCTGTGCTTGACGCTGATATAACAGGCCCTTCAATTCCTAAGGCATTTGGAATAAAGGAAAAAGCAAAGGCGGATGACAAGGGACTTTATCCTGAAGTAACAAAGACAGGTATAAGTGTTATGTCACTTAATCTTCTCATAGAAGACGAGACAGATCCTGTTATCTGGAGAGGTCCGATTATCGGAGGAACAGTAAAACAGTTCTGGACAGATGTAAACTGGGGCGATATTGATTATATGTTTATTGATATGCCTCCTGGAACCGGTGATGTACCGCTTACTGTTTTTCAGTCACTTCCTGTAGACGGAATAGTAATTGTTACTTCTCCTCAGGAACTCGTGTCAATGATTGTAGGCAAGGCAGTAAAGATGGCTGGTCTTATGAATGTTCCTATACTTGGACTTGTTGAAAACATGAGTTATGCAGAATGCGACTGCTGCGGAAAGAAAATTAACATCTACGGGGAAAGCAGACTTGAACAGGTTGCTGCTGAGTATGGCGTGGAACCTCTGGCGCAGATCCCAATCAGACCTGAAGTTGCAGCTGCATGTGACAACGGAACAGTTGAAATGACAGATGTAGATTATCTTTCAAAAGCATTTGAAGTAATCGAGAAAAAAGCTCCGATAAAATAATCTTAATACAAAACAGACTTCCTGTATGACCTGAACTCACGGGAAGTCTGTTTGCATTTATGAATCAGAAAATTGTATAAAAGATAACATCGTAATTTTATTCCTTCAAAATGTAAATAAGAAACGATTTTTTATAAGATTTTATTGACATATCGCATATGTTATGGTACAATTATCGTATAGTTTTAGACTTTATTTTAGTGATGGAAAAATATACAACGCACTGGATATACAGGGATGGAAGAGTGTGTTTAGTCATGGAGGGGATTTTTATGGGAACAGAGAGAACCGAATCTGTGATGGAAAAAATGGCATACAGATACAACCAGCTTTATCTTACACCACAGAAGGGTATATCAGGTACCGGATTGTATTATGATATTGTCAGATACGGCAAGGTTCCGCCTGAAGTTCACAGTATAATAAAAAATGAAGGTCTTTCAGGTTTCAGCTGCAGTGATAAGGATAAGTTTTTTTCTGAAACAACTCCGGC
>JAEDJV010000050.1 GCA_016296165.1 Oscillospiraceae bacterium
AGCAAAAACTCGTTCCTAATGATCAGCAATCAGGAATAAAAAAGAAAACAACAAAACGGAGGTAAAACAATGAAAAAATTTTGATCAAAGTTTGACTACAATGCCCCGGTAATACTCACTTTTACTCTGATTGCCTGTGTAGTCCAGCTTATATGTACGATTCCGGGAACAAAAGCTTTTGAAAGCCTCTTCATAACTTCAAGAGGCTCTCTGGTCAATCCGCTTTTTTATGTCAGACTTTTTACTCATGTTATAGGACACAGCGGCTGGGCACATTTCGTCGGAAATTTCAGCTATATACTTATTCTCGGTCCTATGCTTGAAGAAAAGTACGGAAGCAAAAGACTACTGTTTATGATGTGCGTAACTTCAGTTATCACAGCCGTCATAAACGCACTTTTGTTTACACATGGTCTCTGCGGCGCAAGCGGAATAGTGTTTATGTTTATTCTTCTTGCTTCATGCGGAAATATCAAAGAAGGAAAGATACCTGTTACTCTTATCCTTGCTGGTTTTGCCTACATCGGAAAAGAGCTTATCGATTCACTCGGACACGATAACATCTCACAGCTCTCACATATATTAGGCGGCCTTATAGGTGCAGGTTTTGGTTTTTACTTTGCTCCTGCTGAAAACAAAAAAATTACTCCATACTAATTTACAAGCAAAAATCCTTATCGTAACTCTCTGATTACGATAAGGATTTTTTTATATTAAGAAAAATATATCTCCGTTTTCAAATTCTCTTCCTTCAAGATATTTGAGAACATTATCTTCTTCCGTTTTCTTAAACATCAATCTGTATGCACAAAGTGCCTGATATCTGAAACCTGATTTTTCATTTACTGATTTATCACCGTATTTTGTGTCGCCAACAAGAGGACAACCGATAAATGCCATATGTGCTCTTATCTGATGAGTTCTTCCTGTGACCAGTTCTACTTCAGTAAGTACACCGTTTTTAAAATTCGGGTCTAGCACTCTGTATTTGGTTATTATAGGTTTGCTGCCTTCAAACTCTTCGGCTCTGACAGTCACAGTATTTGTTGCATTATCTTTACGGTGAAAACCTGTAAGCGTTGCCTTCATAAGTTTCGGCTTTGCAGCAAGGAGACAGAGATATTTTTTTACGATAGTATTCTCTTTGATCTTTTTATTTATTTCTCTGAGTGCTGAAGCATTTTTGGCACCGATTACTATACCGGAAGTATTTCTGTCAAGTCTGTTGCAGAGAGCAGGTGCAAAAGTGTTTTCATTTTCAGGAATATATTCACCCTGCTTGTAAAGATAATTTTTAAGCCTGTCCGCCAGAGTGTCTGTGTCATTTTTATTGTCACTATGAACTATAACCCCGACCTTTTTGTTTATCAGGATTATATTCTCATCTTCATAAATTATCTCGTTACGTGCAAGACCTCTGCCGCCGCTGAAATTACGCTTTTTCTCTTTTTTCTGAGTTCCCAGCAGATCATCACTGATAAACAGTCTCAGAACATCCCCCTCTTTTAAACGCGTTGATATATCACATCTCTTACCATTAAGTTTGATATTTTTGGTTCTTATCGCCTTGTACATTACACTTTTCTGAAGTGACGGAAAAGCTTTAAGTATGAATTTGTCAACTCTCTGATCCTGATCATTATTCTTTATTATAAATTCTTTCATTTTTTTACCTGCCGTAGATATTATTTACATATATTCTTCGTAAATCTCCTCAAACCTCACTCTGTCAAGGATGTATATATCAGTGAGGTCATCCATTCGGACAACAAGATAATCTCCTGCTTTACCAGACATGTAATTGCAGCTTTCCCATCTGGTAAAGAGTTTCGTGTTACGTTTTAGTTCTTTAGCGTATATTTTTACTCCGCCTCTGGAACGACAACTCCTGAATCTGAGTTCCATCGTATCCATATCCTTGGTTATTACACGCGGGTGATATTCCGACTTCATGACAAATGTTTCATCAGAATCAGCATAGGTACTGTCAAACTGATTTTTTTCAACTCTGTATGCACTACAGTATGCATCTGACACTATGTACGTATTTTCATCAGCTTTAAGTTCAAAATCTGCTTCTACTGATCTTACTCTGAAAACTGTCCCGGTCCGAAAAAGTTCCGTTGTCGGAATATATCCCATCAGCTGTGACTTCTTGACATACACTTTCATATCTGAGATATCTGTTTCACAATCTTCTGCATGTATTTCGTCAAAACTCCTGAAATATCCCTGTATTCGCTCGCTCAGGAACTCACATACATTTTCCTCATCCAGATGAGGAAGTTTATCCATACTGATAAATCCACCTGCTTTCAGAAAATGCCCGCCTCCGGAGCCAATTCCATCCGTAATATACTCTGCAAGTTCAGGTGCCTTGATATCAGATACACAGCTTCTTATTGATATTTTTATTCCTCCTGAAATGAAACAGCAGACAACACTTACGTTTACTGTGTCAACTTGTAAAACAAGGTCATTTATGTAACCAAGTATATTCGGATCGCATTTTTCCACACAAGTTACGGCATAATTATATTCTCTGTTATTGATTACGTTATTGATTGCATTTCCGGCAAGAATCAGTTCTTCCAGGGTAAGAACTGATTTGGTCAGCTGTGAGATGATATCCTTTTCAAATATGGTAAAATCTCTTAGATCCCGGTCCGCAGGATGACTTATTTCCGAAAGTCCGTTAGTGTCAGTAAACAATCCGTAATAAAGTGCTGTTGCAAGATTAACCTGACTGTTATAATCAAGACCTGCCTCCTTAAGCATAACAGCAATTATCGAAGAACAACTGCCGTACTCAGGACGTATGTCATAAAGATTGGAACTGTTTCTGATTGAAATATGATGATCTATCGCTGCATACTTTTTTGCCGGAAAGTCGGTAACGTTATTTTCACCATGAATACAATCCGCTGTAAGCAGCAAATCCGGTACATAATCAATTGATTCTGCATATTCTATCGGAATGCCGAGACGTTCGATCATTATCAGGAGATTAGGTTTGGTAATTTTTTTACCTCCGTAAATTATTCTTGCAGTCTTTCCTGAGTTTGTCAGATAATTATAAATTCCATACGCTGACGCTATAGTATCGGCATCAGGATAATCGTGACACTGTATGATTATTGTATCATAAAAGAGTAGATCCTCTAATTTCATAACGCAGTCCTTTCGGATAAATGATGTATAGTTCTTATATATATATTTTACACTTTTATCCGTTAAAAGTCAAATGAAGTTGTATATTTCTTCTTATAAGGCAGAAACATAGATATCATCCTCTGTTTATATAAATGCATATCCAAAATAAATAAAAATTTACCCCCTTTATCTCAAAAAAGTTGTGATAAAGGGGATAAAAAATTTATCAGCTTTCAGTTATTTGTACCGGTTCATTTAACATAGTTACAGGTGTTGTTTCAGCTGGCTGTGTTGATAAAACCTGCATATTTTCAAAATTAATCTGAACCGGAATATTTTTCATGGAAAAAGAATTCAATAATCCTGATTTAGTATCCATGGTAAGCGTATATGTACCGGATTCCGTTTCACCTGTAACAGTCATAATGCCGTCTTTTTCAGAACCCTGCAATTCCGGAGCTGCCGCAAGTGTGTCAACTGTTGTTATAAAGTTTGTCAGGATTGATTTTACAGGAAGCGCTTTTTTAGGAACAGTAAAACTCAAACCTTTATATGACGCAGTAACATCATTTCCTGAAAACATCAGTTTTACTCCGGCAAGTGTATCAGGTGCTGTAAATTCAGTCTCCCAGACCCCCGGTTCAATCCGTTTCAGACGGGCATCAAATTCTGAATTATCGTAATTCATCTTCATATCACATTCAAAAGCTGAATTAAGACTGGATCTTGCACTGTCCAGAGTTTTCCTCTCACTGCATCCTGTAAACATAAATACGGATATAGCTAATACCATCAACAAAAACAAACGTTTCATAAAAACATCTCCTGTATAATTTATTTTTTTATGAAAATCCTTTGTTTTTATCTTCCTGTAAAATGTTTTTCACCACATATTTTCAGCTTCAGAAAATACTTTGTACAGACTGTCCGTAATATCCTCCGGAAGCAGACTGTGCATTGAATATTTTTCTGCGGCAAGGTCACCTGCCCTTCCGTGAATCCATACGCCTAAAACTGCCGAAGCCTGAAGGGAAATGCCTTGCGCTGCAAACGAGGCTATTATCCCAGCAAGTACATCTCCGCTGCCGCCTGTACTCATTCCCGGATTCCCTGTGTTGTTTACATACAGACTCCCTCTGCCCGCTGTAATAGTTCCGGCACCTTTAAGTACGACAACCGCATTAGGATGAAGTTCTAAAAATTTCATACATGCACCATAACGGTCATCCTGAATTTCTGAAGTACTCATTCCCATGAGTCTTGCCATTTCAGCCGGATGCGGTGTAAGGATAATTCCTGCTTGTGCCTTGTCTATTATTTCTGTACAGTCTTTTATACAGTTTATTCCATCTGCATCAAGAATAACCGGACAATTTGCATTTTCTATAAGTTTCTTCACGAGATTTGCAGCACACTCTGACGTTCCAAGTCCGCATCCGATAAGTAAAGCACTGGATTTTTCTGTCTGTTTTATTATTTCGGAATAATTATCTTCAGTATAGCATCCGTTTTCATCTGTTTTCATAGGTATATATACAGGCTCCGGAAAAGCCGCCGCTGCCGGCAGAATATTTTCAGGAATCATACACTGTTTAAGAAGTCCCAGTCCCGACCTTAATGCTGATTTTCCGGATAGAAATGCTGCCCCCGGCATATATCGGCTGCCTGTTACACTGACAAGTGTCCCGTAAGTTCCCTTATGTGAATCAATCGTCCTTTTCTTTAGAAGTGCCGGAATATATGAGAAACCCGGTTCTATGATGACCGGATAAACATCTGTGCAGCGCTCCGGAATACCAATATCGGAAACTATTGTTTTTCCACAGTATTCTTTAAGTGGCTGCTGAGTCATTCCAAATTTTTTGAATCCAAATGTAATGGTTACATCAGCTCTGAAGCACCCTTCTGAAACCTTCCCGTTTGCTGCATTTCCGCCGCTTGGTACATCAACTGCTATTCGAAAGGCATCGCTGTTCATACTGAAAAGAGAAGCTATGCTTGAATCAAGTTTTCCATGAAAACCTGTTCCAAATACTCCGTCAACTATCACACCGGCTTCCATAACTGCTTTTTTTATATCTTCGTAATGTGTAAGCACTGTTACACCATCCATAAGTGAAAATGCAGAAACAGCTGTTTCAGTACGCGGAACACCGCACACAAGCGCTACTGAAACATCTTTCCCAATACTTTTCAGGTATTGAGCTGCTATAAAACAATCTCCCCCGTTGTTTCCCGAACCACTCAGGAGTACTGCCCTGCTGCACATATTGTCACACATAAATTTTTCAATCCATTTACCGAGTACAGCACCGGCATTTTTCATAAGCATAAGATATGATACTCCGTTTTCATCCGAACATTTTTCAAGCTCTTTCATCTGTGATACTGTTACTATCTTCATGTATTATTCCTTCCCTTTATTATAACTCAATGAAAAAATCTCTGATTTTTTGAAAAAGATTTTGTTTCTTCTCCGTCTTTTTTATATCTGTTCCTTCTGCTGTATAAAGCAAAGAACTTCCGACATACCGACCTCTGCAGTAATAATTTACTGTTCCTGCGTATGTATCCTTTTCAACAGGAGCATAAAGAAAATGCTTTATGTTTAATTCCTGCTCTGTTTCAGGAATATCGGATTTCCGAACTCCAAATGAAACAGAAGTATCTGCAGCAAGCCTTAAAGTGTCTTTTTCTCCGCCAACGACATTTACAGTACATCCCGAAGCAGAAACTGTATATTTTTCCATCATTGAAAATCCTTTGTCATACAATGCCTTATGATCGGCATAATCATTAGGATCATTAAGCGTTACACATATAAGAGAAATCCCGTTTCGTTCACAGGATGAAACAAGACATCTTCCTGCTTCATCTGTAAAACCTGTTTTTACACCATTCACACCATCGCAGCTTCCAAGCAGTTTATTTGTATTTTTAAGCCATCTGTCATAGGGCGGATTTCCGAAAGAAAGTTTCATAGTCTGCTTAGAACAAATCCCGGCAAAGTCCTCATTTTTCATCGCCTCTCCAGCCAGCAAAGCCATATCATAAGCAGAAGAACCATGACCTTCTGCCTCAAGACCCGAAGGTGTAACAAAACAGGTTCGCGTCATACCTATTTTTGCTGCTCTCTGATTCATCATCTTTGCAAATCCTTCAAACGTACCGCCAAGATGTACCGCAACCGCATTAGCCGCATCATTTCCGGACGGAAGAAGCATGCCGATACACAAAGCACGCTTGGTCACTATATCCCCCTCAACGAGTCCCATTGACGAACCTTCTGTCTTTATTGCTTCACTGTCAACTACAAAAGGTGTATCCAGATCACCACTTTCCAGGCAGAGAAGGGTTGTCATTATCTTTGTTGTGCTGGCCATAGGCAGCTTTACATAAGGGTCTTTTTCAAAAATAATCTCACCGGTATTTTTTTCAACAAGAACGTAGGACTTAGCTGAAATTCCTGCAAGTCCCTCTGCACTGCATATCGGTGCCGGCAGCATGATTATAGCAGCTGCCAAAAAGGAACAGAATTTTTTTATCAAATTAATTTACCTCCATATAGAGCATATGTACATATACAATATATGAAGGTAAAACGGTAAAAATTCAATTATTTTTATTCTTCAGTTTTCTCTTTCTTTTTATCACACTTTTTCTTGTCGCTGTCTTTGTTTACCAGTCCGGAAATCTTGTCAATAAGATCCGGAAGAGTTGTGATAATTGCATTTTCCTTTGTAGCATTTACAGACATCTGAAGGAGCTTTACCTCCCCTGAAGATGATACAAATATAAACGCCAGAGGCTGAACCGACACACCTGCACCAGCTGCGCCCCCGAAGAGCTGCTTAGGCTGTTTTGACGGAAGATCAGAACCGCCTGATGCAAATCCGAATGAAACTTTTGAAACCGGTATGATAGTTGCTCCGTCAGCTGTAGTAATAGGATCTCCTATGATAGTATTTACATCTATCATATCTCTTATCTTTTCGATTGCAGTACCCATTAATCCGTTTACTGGATGATCATTCATGTTTAAACACTCCTTTGAATTTTCTCTTTTTTTCTTCCTTTTTCGGAACAGATTGCCTGCGCCAAGATATTTCAGAAAAATTCCCGCAGCAGAACCCAAAGCTGTTCCGAGTTTTAATTTCAGTGAAAAACTAAAATTGTATATACTTTTATTATTGTTGTATTTTAACCCTATATTCACGCTGTCAATCGCAGTCTGAAAATATGAGGATAAAAAACCAAGTATGTTGTAGACTCCGGCGTTTACTGTTCCATATGCAAGCGCACACTCATGTGCGTCCTCATCTGCTACTGTAAAATCAACATTTATTTTGGATATTTTTATTTTCCTGACAAGCCCTATTATTCCTTCACCTGATGACCTGATAAAATCAATAATCGCTTCTGCTTTCTCTAACTTTTGATTAAGAGTTTCTTTTCCGTTTTTCTCCTTTTTTTTAGGTTTAGCGGATTTTACGGATTTATCCGGATTGTTTTTTTTCTGTACTGCATTTGATTTTTCCAGGCTAAAATCTGCAGTTTCAGATTTTTCAGGTCCTTTTTTTATTTTAACTGATTTGATTTTTGATTTGTTTTTAATTGCCTTTGGTGGCTTGTCACTGGATTTTAACTTCATTACTGAATAACGAATACAGTAATTTAATTTTCCATCAGCATATTTTACATCGACGACTGCATAAAAATTAAGAAGCAGGAACAAAATCAGAAATACAATTAATAAAACAAGCAATCCACAGGTCACCCCTTACTGCTCAAACATTGATATCTGATCAGAATCTGTCTCTTTCAGAGGAGGGAGTTCAGACAAAGAAGAGAGACTGAAACACCGTAAAAAATTTTTCGTTGTCCTGTAAGCTATAGGTCGTCCCGGTACCTCAAGACGTTCTGCCTCTTCTATAAGGCCCCTTTCAGCAAGTCTGTTCATTACAGCCGAGCTGTCAACTCCTCTGACAGTATCAACAAAACTCCTGGTTACCGGTTGGTTATAGGCCACAACTGCAAGACACTCAAGTGCCGCCGAAGAAAGTGCCGCGTTTCTTCCCGTTTCAAAAGCTTTTTTTACATGGGATGAGTACTCTCTTCTTGTTGCAAGCTGATATGCACCATCCAGCTTTAATACCTGAAGTGCTGAATGGGTCTCATCGTATCTGTCATTGAGCAGATCTAGTATTCTGTCAAGAGATTTTGTGTCAATCCCACTTGCTTCGGACAGAAGTTCTGCGGATATCGGCTCTCCATATGCAAACAGTATAGCCTCTACGACTGAAATATTCTCAACAAAGCTCATTATGAACTTTTCCTTTCCTTACGTTTTCCTATAAATGAAATAGTGCTGTTATCATCACTGATGTATATACGTCCCGACTTTGTAAGTTCAAGTACTGCTAAAAATGTTGCTACTCTCTCTGAACGGTCCGTTACACCATCATAAAGTCCTTCCATATCAGCCGTACCTGACTTGTAAAGCTGTTTTAGAATAAAGATAACCTTAGTGGTCACCGAATACATCTTATGCTTAACAATTACCTGAAACCTGTTATCAGGACCCTGCTCTGCCGGAGGTATTTTTTTAAGACTGATATTATTAAATGCTGAAACCAGCACCTGCGGATCATGAATCCGCCTGTAAACAGCTTCTGCTTTTATTTTCGCCTGTTTTCTTACAAATATATCATTGCCGCAAAATAATTCAGAAAGTGCTCTGGCTGTTTTTTTACACAGAGCATATTCAATAAGTGAACCCTGAAGTTCTTTCTTCTCTCCCTCAGCTTCCTCCGGAGCCGGAAGAAGTGCAAGCGTTTTGATATATATCAGCCTTGCCGCCATTTCCAGAAATTCTCCTGCAAGCTCAAGGTCATGTTCAGCACATTCATCAAGATACATCAGATACTGTTCCAGCAGCCTTGATATCTCAATATCATTTATATCCAGTTTATGTTTTGAGATAAGATGAAGTAGAAGATCTAGCGGACCTTCAAAGACTTCAAGTTTAAAAGACAATTTTTCCATTGTGATATCTCTCCGGAATCATTTTATAAAAATACCTAAAATCAAACCTGAAACTGTATAGATAAATTTATAAAAAACATTGGAGATAACAGTAATGATACTGTTGAGTGGTCCGGCTACTACTAAAAGAATGGCAGCAAAGGAAATGTACTGAAAATATTTTCCGTACTTCCAGATAAATTTTGCAGGAAGAAACATCATAATAATATCTCCACCGTCAAATCCAGGAACAGGAAGCAGCAAAAACACAGCAAGTCTTATACTCAGCATCGCAAGAAGATCAAAAACAGCAACCAGTGTTGTGTTCATGCCAAACGCCATGCCAAGGTAAACTACAAGCGACATTAGAAATGCAAAAATAAGGTTAGCTGCCGGGCCTGCCAGAGCAACGGCAATCATGCCAAGCTTCCGGTTTTTACATTTGAAGTTTCGCGGATCTATATTGGCGCTTCTTCCCCAGCCAAGTCCGATAAGTATCATGAAGATACAGCCGATCGGATCGACATGTGCCAGAGGATTAAGTGTAAGTTTGCCTTCCCGTACGGGTGTATCATCGCCAAGCTTTACAGCCATCCAGTTTCTCGCATACTGACGAACGGGAAAAACAGTAAACACCATAAGTGCACCAACGAAAATCTCTATAAGTTTATTATTCATATATAAACAATCTCTCCTGTCTTTTATTTTGTCTCTGTTTAAGATGCTAATTACTATTTTACTGTATATAGAGAAAAAAAGCAAGCAGTTTGTTAAAAGCATTTCTAAAAATTTTTTTCATAAAACACTTGCATTTTCCCCGAAAATATGATAAAATATTTAAAGCGTTCCTGAAAACTCTATATGTTTTGGGAATGTTCAAAAAATGAAAACTTATTGAGTTTTCAGTAACGCTAATGCTGGTAAGCATTAACCTATTTTATTAAAGGAGGTGCGCAAAATGGCAAAATGTGAAATCTGCGGAAAGGGCGTAACTTTTGGTATCAAGGTTTCTCACTCACACAGACGTACAAACAGAACCTGGAAGCCAAACGTAAAACGCGTTAAGGCTGTCGTTAACGGTACTCCTTGTCATATCTACGTATGCTCAAGATGTCTGCGTTCCGGCAAGGTGACTCGTGCAGTCTAATCCTTTTCTAAAGTAATAGAAAAATTAATTCATCCTCTGATTCAGAGGATGAATTTTTTTTATTATTTAGAAGCAATCAAAAACTTAATTTTTATACCCATATCTGAAAACATTCTTTCATGTTCAGTTTCAACATTCTCCTCAAATCCACTCTGATGCAGATCATAAGTAATATAGCTCAGATTAAAACCCGTCTCCTTAAAATACTCCAGCGACTCTTCAAATAATTCATCATCATCTGTCTTAAACCAGATTTCGCCGGTGTCACACAAAAACTCCTTATATCTCTCAAGTTTCTTTGGAAAAGTCAGTCTTCTCTTCTTATGTTTTCCGCGGGGCCATGGATTACAGAAATTAATATAAATCCTGTCAATACTGTCAGCCCTGTCAAATACTTCATCTATCTGCTCAATATTATGTACCAGCAGCTTTACATTATCAACTTTCTCAATTCCTGCTTCCTCAAAAGCAGCAACTGTTTTTCTCCTGGCATACGCGGCCATCTCGCTCTTTATGTCTATCGCTATATAGTTCACATCTCTGTTCTTAACAGAAATCTGTGAAACAAACCCGCCTTTCCCACATCCGAGTTCAACATGAAGAGGCTGATCTTTCTTAAACTGCTGTCTCCACTTTCCTTTTACTTCAGTCAAATCCTTAATGCAAAAATCGCAGGCTTCAAGTTCAGGACGAGCCCATGGTTTTCTTCTGATTCTCAAAATATATCATGCCTTTCTGCTATTATTTTTGTTTTGTCAGACATCCTTCATTATACCACCATATCCGAAAAAAATCAATTTATTTTTTATTTATCGTCCCTCCTATATAATATAATCGGGAAACTAATGAATATAATATGTATAAATACTATACTTTTCAATTGACACAAAATAAATTCTAAAGTATAATGTTATTATAGCATTTTCACGGGGGTATTTTTTATGCAAAATCTTTATATAGCTTTTCTGAACAATACAGTTTTTGAACTGTTTTTTTATTTTTTATGGTGGTCCGTTTTCGGTTGGTTCCTGGAAGTAGTTGACCGGACGCTTGAAACCGGAGGATTTGAAAACAGAGGATTTCTAAACGGGCCAATATGTCCTATCTATGGGTTCGGAGTTATCATCATCACTCATCTTCTTGCTCCTTTAAAAGATAATATTGTTATGCTTTACATATCTTCGGTTATTATATGTACAACATTTGAACTTCTCGTCGGATTAATGCTCGAACGAATGTTTCATGCAAAATGGTGGGATTACTCAGATCAAAAATTCAACTACAAGGGATTTATCTGCCTGCGTATATCACTTCTGTGGGGCGTAGGAGCTGTACTGTGTATATGTGTTGCTCACCCTCTGGTAGAAAAAGTTGTTGCAAAAATCCCGTACACCGGCGGAAATATATTTGCGGCAACCATTCTTATTGTCATTGTTATTGATATCATTGCGACACTTAGTGACATCCGTGAATTCAATATGCGTCTCAAACAAATCGACTACATAGCAACTCTCCTTCACGATAAATCAATTGCACTTGGTGAAAATATTTCCGACGAAGTACTTTCACTCAATGCTAAATATGAGAAACTCTCTGACCAGATCAAATCTTCACGTCTTGTTCGCGCATTTCCGTCACTTAAGCCATCAAGATACACAAAGACATTCCGGATTATCAAAGGAAAGTTAAGCAACAAATTTGATCTGCACGACTATGACGAAAAATATGAAAATACAAAACTTATTATAGACTCATCAGACCAAACCGATAAAACTTTAATTAAATAAATTATCTCAGACACTACTTTTAAGTAGTGTTTTTTTATGGGAAACTTTTCAAATAATCTTACTGTATGATGAACAATTTTATGCCAATACTTATTATAGCTTATCAAAATACTGAAAGGACTATAAGGCAATGGCTTATAATAAAGTTGTTATATCCGGTATTAATACATCCAAACTGACAGTACTCAAAGAAAGTGAAAAAATGGCCCTTCTTCGTGAAATAAAAGAGACAGGAAGCAAAGAGGCGAAAGATAAACTGATAAACGGAAATCTTCGTCTTGTTTTAAGCGTAATACAGCGTTTTGCAGGCAGAGGAGAAGATGTTGATGACCTGTTTCAGATTGGCGTTGTAGGACTTATAAAAGCAATAAATAATTTTGATATGACAAAGGACGTAAGATTTTCAACCTACTGTGTACCAATGATTTCCGGTGAACTCAGACGATTTTTACGTGACTACAGTTCAATAAAAGTCAGCCGTTCCCTGAAAGATCTTGCATACAAATCGATGCAGGCAAAAGAATACCTGACTGCACAAAATCAAAAAGAGCCGACTGCCGATGAAATAGCAAAACATATTGGTGCCTCCAGAAGCGACGTAGTTATGGCTCTTGAAAGCATAAGCGACCCTGTATCACTCTATGAACCTGTCTATTCAGACTCCGGAGACACCCTCTATGTGCTTGATCAGATAAGTGACAAAAATAGTGTTGAAAACTGGCTGGATGAAATATATCTTAGAGAAGCAATAAAATCCCTTCAGCCACGTGAAAAAAAAATACTTTATATGAGATTTTTCCAGGGAAAAACTCAGGTAGAAGTAGCAAATGAGATTGGAATTTCTCAGGCACAGGTTTCCAGACTTGAAAAAGGTGCACTTTCCCATATTAAAGGCGAATAAAAAAAACCGGATGACAAACAAATGTCATCCGTTTTTTTTAGTTATATAAATTACTTAGTCATGCTTGCTACTTCAGCTGCAAAGTCGTCAACTTTCTTTTCGATACCTTCTCCGCGTTCGAAACGAATGCATTCTACAACCTTGATTGAACCGCCGAGCTTCTTAGCTTCTGCATCAACGTAACCCTGAACTGAAACCTTGTCATCCTTAACGAATGCCTGTTCGAGGAGACAGTTTTCCTTGTAGAACTTTTCAACCTTACCATCAATGATCTTGTTCTTAACCTGATCTGGCTTACCTGCCATCTTAGGATCTTCAGCCATCTGAGTCATCATGATCTTTCTTTCATTTTCAATAACTTCAGCTGGAACATCTTCACGCTTAACATATGCAGCACCAAGAGCAGCACTCTGCATAGCTACGTCCTTACCGATTAAAGCAACTGCATCAGCATCAAGATCTGTGTCCATCTTAACAAGAACACCAATGCTTCCGCCATTGTGGATGTATGAAGCAAGCTTACCTTCGAATCTTACGAAACGACGGATAACGATGTTTTCTCTGATCTTCATACCAGCAAGATCTGTAAGAGCTTCTGATACTGTATTTGAACCACCGCTAATAGTTACATTCATAAGAGCGTCAACGTCTGCAGGATTCTTTTCGATAATTGTTTCTGCAACTGCAGCAACAAAGTTTCTGACATCATCTGTATTTGCAGCAAAGTCTGTTTCTGTGTTTATTTCGAGAATAACACCAACTTCACCCTTAACAACTGCTGTTACTACGCCTTCAGCAGCTGCTCTCCCGCTTTTCTTAGCCTGTGTAGCAAGACCTTTTTCTCTGAGGAATTCGATAGCCTTTTCTCTGTCGCCGTCATTTTCTTCAAGAGCCTTTTTACAGTCCATCATACCAACGCCTGTAGCGCTCATAAGTTCTTTAATTTCTGCAACGGATGCCTTACCCATTGTTATTACCTCCAATTATATAATATACTGAAAAACCCGAATTTTAGGTAATCTTATTAAAAAGACACAACTGCCATTCGGGTTTTTATTTTTATGTTTGAACTTGATTATTCAGCTGTTTCTTCTGTAGCTTCTTCAGCAGCTTCAGCTTCAACCTGTTCGCCCTGTCTGCCTTCGATGATAGCGTTAGCCATTGCACCAGCAATAAGCTTAACTGCTCTGATAGCGTCGTCGTTACCTGGGATAACGTAATCTACTTCATCAGGGTCACAGTTTGTATCAACAATAGCAACAATCGGGATGTTGAGTTTCTTTGCTTCAGCAACTGCAATCTTTTCTTTTCTTGGGTCAACGATGAATAAAGCGCCCGGGAGCTTCTTCATTGTCTTGATACCGCCAAGGAACTTTTCAAGCTTTTCAATTTCGAGTGTAAGCTTGCTTACTTCTTTCTTAGGGAGAAGTGCAAATGTACCGTCTTCTTCCATCTTTCTGAGCTGTTCAAGTCTCTTGATTCTGTTCTTGATTGTTTCGAAGTTTGTCATCATACCGCCGAGCCATCTAGCGTTTACATAGTGAGCGCCGGCACGGATAGCTTCTTCCTTAACTGAATCACCAGCCTGCTTCTTTGTACCTACGAAAAGTACTGATTCGCCCTGAGCTGAGATGTCACGGATGAACATATATGCTTCTTCGAGTTTCTTAACTGTCTTCTGAAGATCGATAATGTAGATACCGTTTCTTTCTGTGAAGATATAAGGTGCCATTTTTGGGTTCCATCTTCTTGTCTGGTGGCCAAAGTGTACGCCAGCTTCAAGAAGCTGTTTCATTGATACTACTGCCATTGTGTAGTTCCTCCTAATAAATTGGTTTTGATTATTCCCTCCGCTGGTCTTAGCTTGCAGATAACCTTACTCCTAAGGCACCAATCTGCAAAATCACCAACGTGCGAATTACTGAAATATTATATCATAATTCTTTCAGATTTTCAATATATTATGAAAATATTTTTACGACAAATTTTCATCCGTATCATCTGTTTTTTTTAGCAATAATTACTTATTTGTTATTATATCCTGAATATTCAGAAACTCTGAGTCTCCTGTTTGCATTTTCTATTCTGTCATCATCCGGAGAGGAGATACCTTCAAGAGCATATTTTATCCCGAGATTCTCCCACTTGAATACTCCAAGGGTATGATAAGGAAGCACATCGACCCTCTGAACATTTTTCAGACCAGCAATAAATTCACCAAGTGCATCCAGATCCTCATCAAAATCACTGTTCTCAGGAACAAGCACATGTCTTATCCATACTGGTTTTTCTATATCTGACAGATACTTTGCAAGTTCAAGTATATTTTCATTTTTCTGTCTGGTTAATTCAAAATGACGTTCAGGATTGATTTCCTTAATGTCAAGAAGCAGAAGATCTGTATATTTCATAAGTTCATTGAACTTTGAGAAAAACGGTTCTTCTCTTGTAAACGGATTTCCTGAAGTGTCTATGGTTGTATGAATGCCTTCTTTTTTAGCGAGTTTAAAAAATTCGATAAGAAAGTCGATCTGCAGAAGTGGTTCTCCCCCGCTTACAGTTATTCCACCGTCTTTTCCCCAGTATGGCTTATATTTTTTCACCTTGTTAAAAAGATCTTCAGCTGTCCACTCTTCACCTCCTGCAGATGCCCATGAATCCGGGTTGTGACAGTATTTGCAGCGCATGTCACAGCCTTTGAGAAAAACTACAAAACGGACGCCCGGTCCGTCTGCAGCGCCAAAACTCTCAAGTGAATGAATTATTCCTTTTATACTCATTATTATTCTCTCCTAACAGTTTTAAAAAGACCCGTACAAATGTATCATCTGCACGGGTCAGTATATTTATACTCTTTATTATTTATTAAAATAAATTATAAAGACTTGTGGCATGTTCTCTTGATAACGTCGAGCTGCTGTTCACGTGTAAGATCGATGAACTTAACTGCGTAACCAGATACACGAATTGTAAAGTTAGCGTATTCTTCCTTCTCTGGATGTTCCATAGCATCGATGAGCTTTTCAGTACCAAATACGTTTACGTTGAGGTGATGAGCACCCTGTACAAAGTAACCATCAAGTGTATTTACAAGGTTATTAACTCTTTCTTCACTGCTGTTTCCGAGAGCATCAGGATTGATTGTCTGAGTATTTGAGATACCGTCAAGAGCCCATTCGTATGGAATCTTAGCAACTGAGTTGAGTGATGAAAGAAGACCTGTCTGTTCTGCACCGTAGCTTGGTGAAGCACCTGGAGCAAACGGTTCGCCAGCCTTACGACCATCAGGAAGTGAACCTGTAGCCTTACCGTAAACAACGTTTGATGTGATTGTAAGGATAGATGTTGTAGGTTCTGAGTTACGGTATGTGTGTCTCTTCTTGATCTTGTCAAGGAATGTCTTGAGGAGCCATACGCCGATTTCGTCAGCTCTGTTGTCGTCGTTACCATATTTAGGGAAGTCGCCTTCGATTTCGTAATCAAGAGCGATATTCTTAGCTACGTCAACTACATTACCCTTCTTGTCCTTAACTTCAACATCTCCGCGGATAACCTTAACCTTAGCATACTTGATAGCTGAGAGTGAGTCAATTACATGTGAGAATCCAGCAATACCTGTAGCGAATGTACGTCTTACATCTGTATCGATAA
>JAEDJV010000051.1 GCA_016296165.1 Oscillospiraceae bacterium
TTGATTTTTGGTTGCGTTATTTACTGTTTCTGACAAAGAGTGTGAGATGTTTTCAATGTTTGTAACACATTTGTCAATAGCATAACCTGACTCAGAATTCTTGGTAACGAATTTCTCCAGATTGAGCAGGATTTTTCTGATAAGATCCAGCGTGCTTGAGATCTCAGAAATAGTTTCTCTCGAAACACCCTTTGGATTTGAACAGGTATCAATCATCTGCTGGATAACAGAATTAATTGTTTTTGCAGCCTCAGCTGTCTTGTCGTTGTTTGAATAAATTGAAACAGCTTCTTTTCTTATGAGATTAATCTGCTCAGAAAGAACTGGTATGTTTTCATTGACAAGTTTGTCAACCTGAACAAGTGAATTTCTGATTTCGGCAACCTGTGCAGAATCATTTGAAGGGAGACTGCGTGCATAATTGATACAGTTTTCCTTAACATTTGCACCATGGAAGATAGCCTTTGCCATATCAAGACATGTCTTGTTTCCACATGCCTGACAGTCAATATGACGATCGTCTTCAAGCGGCTTGAACATCTCGTTGAAAATATTATTGAGATCCGACACCGTAGGATTACTTACATATCTTGGATGTGGTTTATACTCTCTTAAATACTGTTCAAACCGAAGCTCTTTATCAAATTCCCTGAAAAGCCTGTCACTTTTGTTTATCATGAAAAGACCGTTTCTTCTCTTCTCTGCGTCTTTTCTTGTTATGTCCATTACTCTGGAAATAACAGCAGGATGAGGAACTTCATTGGATATATCTATTCCAATACCTCCGTTGCAACCTTCCTCACAGCTTAACACTTCGAAAACGTCAGGTATATATTCTTTTGTTTCTATGGTGTTGTACCTGTTAAGATGATAGTATGTCTTTGAAATGCCGTCACAGTTGGAAATATTAAATTCCGGTTTGTGGACAAGAATATTTTCCTTTATTCCTTTTGGCTTACAGTAGAGAGCACCCATAAGACCCTGCTTATGAGTAAATTCAAAATTAAATCCCTGTCCTGTGTTTGCAAAAGAAACCATTCTCTTTTCAAAGTACTCTTTCATTCTCTTGAAAGTAACGTTATATTTGATGATTCCTGTATTTTCAAATTCTTCTTTTCTTGCAGGACACGGACCAAGGTATGCGAATTCTGCTGTGTCTTTGAGTCTGTGCTTTGCATATACGGCCATGCATACAGCAGGGCTGTGTACGGGAGAAATTTTCTCAATGAGAGAAGGATCATGTTTTAAAGCATAGCTTACAGCCGAAGCGCACGACGATGTTATGTACTTGCCCACCTTACCTGTACTTACAGCTTTTAACTGTGCCCAGGTTGCAATGTCTGCGCCAAACGAAACATCATATATTTTTCTTATTCCCTGTGTGTAGAACCATTTTAACACATCCTGCCAAACATCAGGAAAGGCTACCCTTATTGAAGGATCGACCAGAAGCGATACCTTACCCTTTTTGCTGTACATATCTTCGATAAAATCTTCATAATCGTCTTCGAAATCTCTTGCACCATGAGGACATTTTCTTATGCACTCGCCACAGTTTATGCAATTGTCCGGATTAATACCGATGTAAGATTTTCCTTCAGGAGTTGTTTTCGGAACACAGGCTTCAGGTGCTGGGCATGATCTGGTACAAGCATTACACCCAATACATTTTTGCGGATTAACAGTTATAATTTCCATTTTATGTATATAAGGCTGTATAGAGAACAGCCTGTCCTCCTTACTGTAAAATGTAGAGATATGATTCATTACTTCGAAAAATTATTGTTTATTTTGTGCATTAAAGTGTATCAGTTAATGTGCGTTTTGGTGAAATAATAAAAAATCGAAATAAATGAATTACAAGTGTATATACTTATTCTATCACACTTTGATGTACATGTCAACAAAAATACTTATTGTAACAGCTGTTTTTTTGAGGATTTTTTTATGCAAAATTCATCATTATTTACATATATATTTATTTCGTCACCTGGAAAAATCTGATCATCAATTATTAATTTTGTTATCCGGCTTTCTATTAATTCGGCGATGGTTCTCTTTAACGGACGGGCACCGAATTTTCGGGTTTCCTTATTGTCACATATTTTTTTTGCTACTTCGTCTGAGAAGATTAGTTTTAAATTTATTTTTTCAGCTCTGTCAGATAATTCTTTCAGAAAAATATCGGCTATTTTTGAAAGTGATTCAGATGATAATGGTTCAAATAATACTATTTTGTCCATTCTGTTTAGCAACTCGGGTTTGAAGTAATTTGTGACGGACGTCATCATTTCTTTTCTGTAAAGTTCATTGTTGTAAGTATTAACTGAGAAACCTATTCCAGACTTGCCTGCAGCTGCCTGTGCACCTATATTTGAAGTAAGAATAATCAGATTATTTTTCATGCTGATTCTTTTTCCCTGAGAGTCTCTGAATTCTCCTTCTTCAGTTATCTGCAAAAGAAGATTCAGCACATCCGGGTGTGCTTTTTCAATTTCATCAAAAAGTATCACAGAGTAGGGCTTTTTTCGAATCATATCCGCAAGTGTTCCTGTTTCGCCGTATCCTGAATATCCCGGAGGAGGTCCGGTAAGTTTGGAAACTGAGTGTTGTTCCATAAATTCACTCATATCCAGACGAACTATATTGTCTCTGCTGTCAAATACAATTTCTGCAATAACTTTTGCCAGTTCTGTTTTACCGACTCCTGTCGGACCAGCAAAAATAAATGCTCCTATAGGTCGGTTTTCTTCTTTTAATCCGACTCTGCATCTCCTTATCGCCTCATCCTGTCCTATTATCCTTGATTTAAGCTGTTCCTCAAGTCTGTTTAGTTTTTCAGCCTCCTTTTGTTTTATAGTACCTGATGGGATACCGGTCCATGAAGAAATAACATCCGATAAATCGTCAGGAATAACGTCAATGTTATATGTCTCATTTTTTTTCGGTGTATTTGTTTCTGTTTCTTTAATACTCCGTTTTAACATATCTGTGATCATGTCATTTTGAGAATAGTAATTCTGTTTATTCCTTATAACTGCATGAGAACAGGCTTCATCTATTATATCAATTGCTTTGTCCGGTAAAAATCTCTCAGGAATATATCTTTCTGAAAGACGTACAGCATCTTTCAGAATTTCATCAGATATATTAACTGAATGGTATTTTTCATAACTCTGTCTGATTCCTTTAAGTATTCTGAACAGGAGCTCATAGTCAGGTTCGTTTACTGTAACCGGCTGAAATCTCCTTTCAAGGGCACTGTCAGCTTCAATGTATTTCCTGTATTCTGAATAGGTTGTTGCACCTATTATCTGTATTTCTCCGCGTGCCAGTTCCGGTTTAAGTATATTGGCAGCATCAATGGCACCTTCGGCAGCGCCGGCCCCTACGATGGTATGGAGTTCATCGATGAAAAGAATGATATTGCCGTTTTTACGAACTTCATCGATAAGATTTTTCAGCCTCTCCTCGAAGTCGCCGCGATATTTTGCACCTGCAAGCATTGATGTTATATCAAGGGACAGGATATGTTTGTTTTTTAAAGCATGTGGTACATCGCCGTCAATTATTTTTTTGGCAAGTCCTTCAATTATTGCTGTTTTGCCTACTCCCGCTTCGCCAACCAGACATGGATTGTTCTTGTTTTTTCTGGCGAGAATTTGTATCACTCTTTCAGTTTCATTTTCTCTCCCTATTACAGGATCAAAACCGTTTTGAAAAGCTGTTCTGGTGAAATTTTTGGTGTACTTTGCTGCGTAAGGATATTTTTTATCATCAAAGTCTGTATATGAATGAATGACAGAACTATGGATGGTATTTTTGCACTCTGATTTAATTTGTTCGATATCAGCTTCAAGCGAACACAAAAGAGAATATCCTCCCGATGATTTATTGCTTAATATTGCAGACAGAATGTATTCAGTACCTGTAAGGGCTGCTCCGGATACTCGGCTTTCACTTACGGCATCCTCTAAAATTTCCTTCAGATGTGGAGTGATGTCATCTTCAGAAAGTGCGCATGGGATTCCGGTTCCGATTTTATTTTTTAAATAGGATACAATATTTTTTACAGTTATTTTATTCCTTTTCAGAATAAGTGATGCGAGGTTGGAACCTTCAGATGAAAATCCGTAAATCATATGCTCACTCCCTACGAAAGTATGGCCCATTTCTCCGGCAAATTTAATGGCTAGTTCGATTGATAGAATAGCTTTTACTGTAAAATCTTGTTATCATCCTTTGCAAATAATATACCTGATATTATATTACATTTATCCTGAGAAATATGCAGAATAGTGTCGTCAGAAAAATACGCACCGGATTTACCGATGCGTATTTTACGCTTCTATATAAAAGCTGTTTTAATGCGGTATAAAAGGCGTTTCTTCGACAGCTGCAGCTGTACCAATTATTTATCCGGCCGCAGGTATATACAGCTATAATTATATTTTATGCTGAAATATTTATAATGCAACAAGGTAATTAAATGAAATTTCCGAATCGGGTGCAGTGAATCTGATAAAAATTGTGAATTATGAAAAAAATAAAAAAAAGACTGGAATTAGAAAAATATTTGTTGTATAATAAGAAAGGTTTCAAATCAGAGAAAGTTATTACAAGTTATTTTTAAGGAGCGAATTTAATATGTCAATGGATTTCAGCAGAAAGCTTCCTATCCCTAAGGAGATTAAAGAACAGTTTCCTTTTGATGACAGGTTAAAGAAAATAAAAGAAGAAAAAGATGCAGAGATAAAGAAGGTATTTACAGGTGAATCAGATAAGTTTGTTCTTATCATTGGTCCATGCTCTGCAGATAATGAAGATTCAGTTATTGATTATGTTACAAGACTGTCAGCTGTTCAGGAAAAAGTTGCAGATAAATTAATTCTTATTCCAAGAATATATACAAACAAGCCTAGGACAACAGGGGAAGGCTACATGGGAATGGTTCACCAGCCTGATCCGGAAAAGGAAGAGGATCTTATCGGCGGTATTATTTCAGTTCGCAAGCTTCATACGAGAGCTATAGCGGAATCAGGTCTTGTTTGTGCTGATGAGATGCTTTACCCTGAAAATGCCAGATACCTTGATGATATTTTAGGATATGTTGCGATCGGTGCCCGTTCTGTAGAAAATCAGCAGCACAGACTTGTTGCCAGTGGTTTTGACATTCCGGTAGGTATGAAGAATCCTACAAGCGGTGATATTTCTGTTATGCTTAACTCAATAAAGGCTGCACAGGTTGAACATACTTTCATTTACAGAGGATGGGATGTTACAACTTCAGGAAATCCGCTTGCACATGCTATTTTAAGAGGTTATGTTGACAATGACGGCAGATCCCATTCAAATTATCATTATGAGGATATGATTCAGCTCTTTGACATGTATCAGAAGAGAGGACTTCAGTATCCTGCTCTCGTTGTTGATACAAACCATGCAAATTCCGGTAAGAAACCGCTTGAGCAGGTTCGTATTGCAAAGGAGATTCTCCATAGCTGCAGACATTCATCAGACATCAAGAGTATGGTTAAGGGACTTATGATTGAAAGTTATATCGAAGACGGCGCTCAGAAGATTGGAGAAGGCATATATGGTAAGTCTATTACTGATCCATGTCTTGGCTGGGAAAAGTCAGAACGGCTTATTCTGGATATTGCAGATTTGCTTTAATTTATTAAATCAAATATTTCAAAATCTCCTGATATTAATCAGGAGATTTTTTTGAGGAGAAGAGTATAGTATGATTTCGTTTGTAAAAAAGGAACCGGTTTTATCTGCTGCTTTGGTTGCGGCTGTGTTTTCTGCTTTTTTTGTAAGACCATCATTGAAATATCTTGAATACATAGATTTTTCAGTACTTATTTTGCTGTTCTGTCTTATGACAGTAGTTGCTGGTCTTATGAAGACGAGACTTTTTGACTGCATTTCTGAAAAGATCTTAAAATCATCTGATAACTGCAGAACGGTAGCTATGCTGCTTGTCAATATTACTTTTTTGAGTGCAATGTTAATCACAAACGATGTTGCACTAATAACGCTTGTACCATTTACAGTTAAATTATTTTCAGGAAAGAAGAGCCTGATTCCGCTTGTAGTTATGGAAACGGCAGCAGCTAATCTCGGCAGTATGATCATGCCTTTCGGAAATCCGCAGAATCTGTATCTGTATTCATATTTTAATATGGATATAGCAGAATTTTCGAAGATTGTTCTTCCATACGGACTGATTAGTCTTGCACTGGTTAATATTTTTACTTACTTTCTAATAAAAAAAGAGCACATTAAGTCCGGGTCGTCTGAAGGCGCTCATATTAACAACAAAAGAAACTTCGTAATTTATATTATACTGTTTGTCTTATGCGTATTAACTGTTCTGCGTGTAATGAATGTTTATATTTGTTTTGCCGCTGTTGTTTTGATGTGTCTTATTACTGACAGGAAGCTCTTTGGATCTGTTGATTATAATTTACTGCTCACATTCTGCGCATTTTTTATTTTTGTTGGCAATCTCAAAAATATTGAAACGATAAAAGAAACGCTTGCTGTTCTGATAAATGGACGTGAGTTTCTGGTTGGAGTCGTTTCAAGTCAGGTAATAAGCAATGTTCCTGCGGCGATGATGCTCTCAGGTTTTACTGAAAATGCAAAAGAACTTCTTCTTGGTGTGAATATCGGCGGGCTGGGTACACTTGTTGCTTCTCTTGCAAGTGTAATTTCCTATAAACAGTATTCAAAAACGGAGAATGCAAATACGGCAAGATATATGCTTGTTTTCTCAGCAGTAAATTTTATTCTTCTGTTTATTGTTTCAGGAGTATATTTTTTATTTTCATGATTAAAAAATGACTTTTATTTCAGTTTTAAAAATGATATAATATATTTTGTAATCTTTATTTTCGGAGGTATAGTATGAACGAAAAAATATTGGAACGCTCACAGGTTTCTGATGAGTATAAATGGTCTGTAAATGATATTTATAAAAACGACGAATGCTGGACAAAGGATTATGAAGAAGCAAGGAAAACAGCCGATGAATTAAAATCTTTTAAGGGCAGACTGGGAGAGTCTTCAGAGATTCTGTGCAGATATTTTAAACTAAATGACAGACTCAGCATAATTCTGGATAATCTTATTAACTATGCACACAGAAGGAGAGATGAGGACAACAGAAATGCTGTTTACCAGGAGATGTGCGGTCGGCTGTCAGCGCTATTATCTGATATTTCTGATGCCTGTTCATTTGAAGTCCCTGAGATTCTTGCGATAAGCGAAGAAAAATTAAGCAGATTTTACGCTGAAAATACGGATCTTAGCCTTTATCAGCTGTATATCAGTCGTCTTCAGAAAAGAAAAGAACATACGCTGTCAGAAGCAGAAGAGAGAATTATGGCTCTTGCCGGACAGATGCAGGAGGCTCCTGATACAATCTATTCTGTATTCAGCGACGCTGAACTGGAATTTGATGACGCAGTAGATTCTAATGGAAATAAACATCAGGTTACACACGGAACTTATATTCCTCTTATGCAGAGTTCTGACAGAGTGCTGAGAGAATCTGCTTTCAGATCTATGTACAGAACATACGGCAAATATAAAAATACAATTGCAGCAATGCTTACTGCTCAGACCAGACAGTCACTTTTCACAGCCAGAGCGCGACATTATGAATCGACACTTCATGCGTCGCTTGACAGGACAGATGTACCTGTTTCAGTTTATCACAATCTTATCGAAGCGGTTCATAACAATATGGAATACATGCATAAGTATATAAAACTCAGAAAGAAACTGATGGGACTTGATGAGCTTCATATGTATGATCTTTACACCCCTGTTGTTCAGGACTTTGATATGAAGATTACTTTTGAAGAAGCCAAACAGACTGTTTATGAAGCTCTTGCTCCTATGGGTGATGAATATCGTGCTGTATTAAAGGAAGGTTTTGAGAACGGCTGGATAGATGTGTATGAAAATAAAGGAAAGACAAGTGGTGCTTATTCTGCAGGAGCAAAGGTACATCCGTATGTTCTCCTGAATCATAAGGATACGCTAAACTGTGAGTTTACACTAGCTCATGAGATGGGGCATGCTATTCATTCATATTATTCCAATAAAAATCAGCCGGCAGTATATTCTGATTATGTTATATTTGTTGCTGAAGTAGCTTCGACATGCAACGAAGCGCTCCTTATGGAATATCTGCTGAAAAATACAGACGACAGGAAACAGAAAGCGTATCTGATTAATTATTTCCTTGAGCAGTTTAGAACAACACTTTACAGACAGACAATGTTTGCAGAATTTGAATTGAAAATAAATCAGATGACAGAGTCCGGAGAGGGAATTACTGCAGAAAATATTTCTGAACTTTACTATAATTTAAACAAAACATATTTTGGTGACGACATAGTAGTTGATGATGATATTGCACTTGAATGGGCAAGAATACCTCATTTTTACTATGAATATTATGTTTATCAGTATGCTACAGGTTATTCTGCGGCAATAGCACTTTCAGGAAAAATTCTTAAAGAAGGAAAACAGGCGGCAGATAATTATATAAAGTTTTTAAGCAGCGGATGTTCAAAGTCACCAATCGATTTGCTTAAACTTGCAGGAGTTGACATGTCAACACCAGATCCGATTAATTCAGCACTTGGAATATTCAATGAACTCATTGATGAACTTGAGAAACTTCTTGCGTGATTTGATATATTTCATTAAAAAAAACGACTGAAAAACATCGAAAACACCAATGAATATTACAGAAAATTTAAAATATAAATTGTTTCTTGTAAAACAAATACACATATGATATAATTAGGATTGCCTGTCAGATGTTAAGAACAATACTGCTAATACGGAGACAGGCAAAAACTAATTTTTTTTGGAGGCAACTTTTATGAAAAAAACTTTAGCAGTGATATTAGCATTTTCCATGGTATTATCAATCTCATCATGCAATAAGTCAGATAATAGTGATGTAAGCGAATCAGAAATCACTTCATCTGTAACAGATGAAACCAATGCTGAAGAATCAGAGAATAACCAAACAGAATCTGATACAGAATCTGAGTCTGAAACAGAAGGAGCAGAAACAGAAGCGGAACCACAGATTGATGAGTCAAAACTTAGTTATGATTTTTCTGGTCTTGACAGTGGTAAATGTATGACTATGCTCACATCCGGAAAGTATCATGTACTTATAAAGTATGTAATTATGGGCGAAAGTATGTATCAGGATCTTTATTTTGGTGATGGTTCAATGCTTATGACAACTGATTATATGGGAACAGCATATACCATGTTATATAAAGACAAGACACAGTACACAATATTTGAGGATATCTATTATACTACACCGGCAGGTGAATTGTTCGGGTCAGGAGATATGTTTGAAAAATTCGCTTACTATGAAAGCGGAACAACTGAACTTGAAGGTGTTACATATAAGTACGATGAATACTATCAGGAAACAACTCAGGCATTAACAAAGGTTCTTATGAAAGAAGACAATACTGTTTTTGCATTCGTGAGTGGTGAACAGGTAATGTATATTGAAAAGTATGATCAGGACTTTGATCCTGCACAGGTAATTGCTCTTCCGGAAAATGCAAAAGAAGTATCGGCAGAGGAATTTAATACACAGCTTATGAACAAGCTTGCCGGAGAAACTGCTGCAGAATCCGAAAATGCTGATGAAAATTCTGCTGATACTGAAAATGAAGCTGATATGGACGCTGAAAGCTGATTATATCGTAAATAGAAGGGGGTTGTTTTTTTATGCAAGTGTTGAAACTTAAGAAAACAGCAGGTTATCCTACATCTAATATGAATGAGATGAAAATAATGGATGAATCTGTGCTGGATAAGCCTCTTTACAGAACTATTCTTGATGCAAATTCTGAAAATATGGATGTTCTTGCTGGTGTATCCTCACACTATCGTTTGACATATGGTGATTTGTTCAGAAATATAGATCGCCTGGCAGATGTTCTGAGTGATTTTGGATTGAAAGCAGGAGATTCATTAATTGAATTTGTTATGGATAAAATTACTGCAATTACAATTATTCTTGCATGCAGTAAGATTGGTGTTCAGGTAATTGTTGCTCATCCAAGATTTGATGATGAAATGCTGTCAAAAGTGATAAAACATAATAGTGTAAAATTATTACTGTGCGCAGAGGTAATGTATCCTGCTTTTGCGTCAATGAACAGCGTGAATGATATTTCGAAGATTGTTGTTTTACCGATGGCAAGAGATTATGTGACTGACTGGAAAAATAAATCTGTTCCTGTAAGTACTGAAGTAACTACATGGAACGAATTTATTAATACAAAATGCACATGTAAATCAGAAGAGGTTAAAACAGGCGAATATCCGCTGATGGTATGCGGGTCAACAGGTACAACCGGAGTTCCAAAGCTTATTGTACATACCAACAGAAGTATCAATGCTTCAATTATAGAAAAAAAAGAAGCCAGTCCGGACTGGAGAAGGGGTGACATACTTATTGCATACCCGCCTCCGTATGTTGTTTCATGTCTTGCGTGTCTTTCTTTTGCACCGCTAACTATGGGAGTTACAATAGTTTCTGAAACAGGGAAGGGCAAAGCCGATACAGGTCCTAATGCAACAAACGAAAAATTCGAATATGAATTTATACTAAAACACAAGGCAAATATACTCATGACAACAAAATCAGATTTGCTTTCCATGGTTTCGCAGTGCAGAGGATTAACCCTTGATCTGAGTCATCTAAGACATGTTTTTGTACTTGGAGAAACGATTAACCCTAAGGAATCAAAAATGATAAGTGATTTTCTTGCTTCAAACGGATGTAATGTTTTTCTTGAAAACCTCTACGGAATGTCTGAATTAACAACATTTTCATATCACAGATATGATGATGAGTCAGAAGTTTCAAAATGTTCCGTTCTTCCGTTTGTGGTAGTGAGTGCATTTGACCCTGATACGGGTGAGGAATGTCCTTACAATACTGTTGGCAGAATATATGTAAAGACACCATCTATGATGAAGGAATATATGCTTAATGAAGAAGCAACTGATAATTTCTTCAGGAAAGATAACGAGGGTAATACCTGGTGCTGTACAGGGGATATCGGATATGTAACTGAAGACAACAAGGTTGTCGCACATGGAAGATATACAGAGAATTTTGTCGATGCAAATGGCAATATTGTATTCCCATATATGATTAGTGATGTACTTATAAGGGAAGAAAACGTTGTATCCTGCAAAATTATTACAAAGCAGTTCGGTGAAAAGAAAAAACTGGTGGTGCATGTTCTGGTAAAGGATATTCCGGAGGATGTAGAAAAATATGTTTCTCATCTTGATGAAATGCTCAGAGAATCCGATACAGTAAAAGTATATCCTGATTTATATAAGATAAGAACAAAATTTCCGATTTTCCATTCAAAGATAAGTATGAGGGATATCGCAATGGAGCAGGATGGATTTATTGAAGTATCAAAAAAATAAAAAAAATACAAAATACTATTGACAAACACATATCAAATATGCTAAGATAAAAGAGCCGCATGTATTCAGGTTCACAAGATGATTCGGATTTATTCGTATCACACCGTATGCAGCGAGTTTTTTGGAAAGGAAGTAAACCAAAATGTACGCAATTATTGAGACTGGTGGTAAGCAATATCAAGTTAAAGAGGGCGATGTAGTATTCATCGAAAAGCTCTCTGTTGAAGCTGACGAAACGGTTAGCTTTGATAAGGTTGTTGCTGTAAACAACGACAAGGGCATTACAGTTGGTACACCATATGTAAACGGTGCTACTGTTACAGCTAAGGTTGTTAAGAACGGCAAGGGCAAGAAGATCAATATTCTTACTTACAAGCCAAAGAAGGGCTCTACAATGAAGAGACAGGGTCACAGACAGCCTTACACTCAGGTTAAGATTGAAGCAATTAAGGCTTAATTACGAATGATAACTGCTGTTTTTTATAAAAAAGGCAGAGATCTTTCAGGCTTCAGGGTAAGTGGGCATGCCGGTTATGCAGAATACGGTGAAGATATCGTCTGTGCGAGTGTCAGTTCAGCTGTACAGTTGACCTGTAATCTTATTACGGAAACTTTTGATATCAAGGCAGATGTATCAGCGGAAGGCGATGCGGTTACTCTGAGAGTTGCGGAGACCTGTGAAGAAGCTACTAATTTAATGGATGGTCTTAAGATTCATCTTGAGCTTCTTTCTGAGGAATTTGAAAATACGATTATTACAAAAATTTCGGAGGTGTAAGTTATGTTAAAGCTTAGTATGCAGTTTTTTGCTCACAAGAAGGGAAGCGGTTCTACTAAGAACGGTCGTGATTCTGAGTCAAAAAGATTAGGTGTTAAGAGAGCAGACGGTCAGTTCGTTAAGGCTGGCAACATTATCGTTCGTCAGCGCGGCACACACATCCATCCGGGTGAGGGTGTTGGTATCGGTTCTGATGATACAATATTTGCAACAGTTGAAGGCAGAGTTAAGTTTGAACGTCTCGGCCGTGACCGCAAAAAGGTATCAGTATACGCTGCACAGTAATATAATATCTTTTTATTGCAAAAAATCCCGAGCGTTTCGCTTGGGATTTTGCTGTATATATAGTATTTTCCCAGATCATGTGCGTTAAAGCACACATGAAAGGATGGTCAGAGATGTTTGTTGATAAAGCACGAATAAAAATAAAAGCCGGCGATGGCGGAGACGGTGCGGTATCATTTTACCGCGAAAAATATGTCGCTGCAGGTGGTCCTGACGGAGGAAACGGTGGCAAAGGCGGAGATATAATATTTGTTATTGACGATAATTTTTCAACTCTTATAGATTTTAAATATAAAAAGAAATATGTAGCACAGAGAGGCGAAAACGGCGGAGCTAAACACTGTACCGGAAAAAATGGTGAAGACCTTATAATCAAAGTTCCGAGAGGCACTCTTGTTAGAGATGCTAATACAGGTAGAATTATAGCTGACCTCTCAAAAAAAGACAGACAGGTTATTGCAAAGGGTGGAAACGGCGGAAAGGGAAATGCAGTTTTCAAGTCGCCTACACGTCAGATCCCGAGATTTGCTAAACCAGGTTTTCCAGGCGAGGAGTTTGAGCTTTCACTGGAACTTAAACTTCTGGCAGATGTCGGACTTGTTGGATTTCCTAATGTCGGAAAATCAACTCTTATTTCAGTAGTGAGTCAGGCAAAACCTAAGATAGCAAATTATCATTTTACGACACTTGTACCTGTACTTGGCGTTGTAAAAGTTGAAACAGAAAAATCATTTGTTATGGCAGATATTCCTGGTCTTATTGAAGGAGCCAGTGACGGGGTAGGACTAGGTCATGAATTTTTAAGACATGTTGAAAGATGTCGTCTTATTCTTCATGTTCTGGATGTTTCAGGTTCAGAGGGCAGAAATCCTTCTGAAGACTTTGATATAATAAACGCTGAACTTGAAAAATTCAGTCCGGATTTAGCAAAATGTCCTCAGATTGTTGCGGCAAACAAATCAGATATGGCGACACCGGAACAGATTGCTGAGTTAAAAGCCTATATCGAAGAAAAAGGATATACATTTTTCGAGATATCAGCTGCTACAACCAAAGGTACGTCAGAGCTTGTAAAGTATATTTCTCAGGAACTTGACAAGCTTCCGCCGATTAAGGAATATGAACCTGAAGAAATTCCTGAAGAGGAAATTCTCCAGAAAGAAGATGACCGTAAGAAAATTACAGTCAGAAAAGAAGATGATATTTACTATGTTGAAGCCCAGTGGCTCGAACCGATTCTCAGGACCGTTGATCTTGATGACTATTCTTCACTTCAGTATCTGCAGAGAGTACTATCCACAAATGGTGTGTTCCAGAGACTTGAGGATATGGGAATTGAAGAGGGCGAAACTGTTGATATCCATGGCTTTGAATTTGAGTATGTCAAGTAGAGGTGAGTCTTACGGATAAAGTACTATCAGACAGAGACGCAATGCAGTTTTCACCTCTTACACTTGCTTTTTTAGGAGATAGTGTATATGAACAACTGGTTCGGGAGAGAGAAGTATTAAAGGCAAATTCGCCGGTATCAAAACTTCATTCTGCGACAACTAAAAAAGTATGCGCTGTTTTTCAGTCAAAAGCATATGATGTTATTCTGCCTTTACTTGATGAAAAGGAAACTGATATATTAAAACGAGGAAGAAATGCTTCCGGATGTTCAGCACCTAAGAGTGCAAACATTATAGATTACAGACGAGCAACCGCTGTTGAATGCCTGTTTGGATTTTTGCATCTGACCGGCAGGAGAGAGAGACTCGAAGAATTAATAAACATAATATTGACAGATACCAGGGAGGAAAATTAAAATGTCAGGACATTCAAAATGGAGTACCATAAAGAGAAAAAAAGAAGCAACAGATCAGGCGAGAGCAAAGATCTTTACCAAGATAGGCCGAGAGATGACTGTATGCATAAAGGAAGGCGGTGCTGATCCGTCTACAAATGCAAAGCTACGTGATCTTATTGCAAAGGCAAAGGCTAACAATGTTCCTAATGACAATATCGAAAGAGTAATCAAGAAGGCAAGCGGCGGTGAAGACAAGAACGACTATATCTCAATTGTATATGAAGGATATGGTCCGAGTGGTATAGCTGTTATTGTTGAAACACTTACTGACAACAAAAACAGAACAGCCGGCGATGTTCGTCATTACTTTGACAAGTTTGGCGGCAATCTTGGCACAAGCGGATGTGTATCGTTTATGTTCCAGAGCAAAGGTGTTGTAGTAGTTGAAAACAATGGGTATGATGAAGACAAATTAATGGAAGACTGTGTTGAGGCAAATGCGGATGACTACAGTATTGAAGATGATACAGTAGAGTTTGTATCTGCTGCTTCTGAACTTCACACAGTAAGAGATACACTTACAGAGAAGGGATACACAATTCTCTCTGCAGAAATAGCACAGATTCCTGATAACTACGTTGCGCTTACAGATGAAGAGGCAATCAAGAAGATGAATCTTCTCCTTGAACATCTTGAAGACAATGATGATGTTCAGAATGTTTGGCATAACTGGGAAAATCCTGAAGAAGCATAATTATGTCCGGATTTATATGTCCTATATGCAGAGAACAGCTTAAACATGAAGAAAAGAACATGAAGTGCAGCAGAGGACACTGCTATGACATTTCAAGGAGTGGCTATACGAATTTGCTGATGTCACAAAAATCAGGAAATCATGGCGATGACAAAATAATGGTTCATGCAAGACGTGATTTTCTTGAAAAAGGCTATTATAATTCACTTCGTGACAGAATTTCTGATACAGTAAAAAAATACAGCTTTGACGGATGTACTATACTGGATGCCGGATGCGGAGAATGTTTTTATACATCAGATATTTGCAGTAAATTGAATGCCGAAGGAATATCCGCTGAAATACTGGCTATAGATATATCAAAAAATGCTCTTGCATGTGCCAAGAAGAGAGGTGCGGGAATATCAAGAGCAGTAGCAAGTATCTTTCATATACCTGTAAATGATGCTTCCTGTGATATTGTTGTAAATGTTTTTGCGCCGTTTTGCAGATCAGAGTTTTTAAGAATACTAAAAAAAAGTGGAATCTATATTCAGATAATTCCTCTTGAGGAGCATCTTTGGGAACTCAAGCAGGTCGTTTATGATAATCCGTATAAAAATATAGTTCATGACTATGTTATTGAAGGATTTGAGCTTGTGAAGAGTAGTGAGATAAGGAAAAAGATCACAATTGAATCGAATGATGATATAAAAAATCTTTTTATGATGACTCCTTACTACTACAAAACGTCAGAAAAAGATTTCAGAAAACTCAATGATATAGATTCAATTAAAATAAGCACAGAGTTTGCGGTCCTTGCATATCGAAAATTATAATTATCAGGAATCTTCAGTATATGACTGAGGATTCCTGTTTTTTTATATTAATGTCTTACTTTACCATTGACATTTTTTTTGTTTTTTGATATAGTAATAGAAAAACTGTGAGGTGAAAGGAAATGAATCAGGAAAAAATAATCATAAATGCATTGCTTTACTGCAGAATCAGGTATTCACAGTATTCAATGTATGAAACATATGCAAAAAAATATGGATCAAGCTATAAAAGTCTGTTTGTATTAAGGCAGTTATATGCTAACTCTGACGGACTTACACAGATAGAGATTTGCCAGGATTCACTTATTTCAAAACAAACGGTAAGTGCTGTTATAAAAAGATTTTATGAAAAAAATTATGTTTATATGGAAGAAATCAGTTCGGACAGAAGAAATAAACTTGTCAAGCTGACTCCGAAGGGTGTTGAATATGCAAAAGAAATTATTCAGCCGATAATAGAAGCTGAAAAGGAAAGTATGGCATGTTTCAGCGAAGAGGAACAGCAACTGTTTATAAAAATGTGTACAAAATATACAGAGGTCATAAAGGATAGAATTGATAACATTTAAAAAATTTATTTTACTCAGAAACTTTACAAAATCATATTTTTGTGATATAACCGGAGTTTGCCACTTAAAAAGCCGTCAACCCCTGATGAAATCAAGG
>JAEDJV010000194.1 GCA_016296165.1 Oscillospiraceae bacterium
AATCTCTCCTTTACATAAATATTTTTTAAAACTATTGACATACGTATTTTATCTGTGTTGCTTCTTTTTGAAATTAAAGTTTTATTGGGTTACGACATTAATGAGTAAGTTGGTGTATATATGTTAATTTTTCTAGCACCTTCAGTAGTTTCAGTTATTTGAGTAGATGAATAACTAACAGTGAACATGAGTTTATCATTGACACAAGGATACTCAATATATGCCATGCCATATAGCTGTGTTTTATTAAGTGTTTTTACAGTATAGTATGTAGTTTTTTCGTCAGCAACAGTCTTGCTATATATAGCTACTTTTAATACACTACCTGGCTCTATTCCACCATGCAACATTGCTATTGTGAACGGTGAGGCATTAGTAGAATTTACAGAAAATAATATTTCTATTGGAGTCATTGTATATTGAGTTGTGAATATTATTCTAACAGGAATGCGTTTTCCATCAGGTATTGCATTTTGACTTAGTTTAAATGAAAAACTTGAATCGAATGCTGTATCAGAAATTATTCTTGAATACCAACATCTTTTAGAATTATCAACATTTAAAATTGAAAAACTACTTTGAAGTTCTGCATTTGTTGGTATGTATGGTACATATGTAGGTTCTTTGATTTCAACTGGACGAACCATTATTTCTGATATAGTAAATGTCAATTCTCTATTTGTATCAGAGTTATTTGGGCATAATCCTATTCTTACTATTCCATCAGTAATTGCTTTGAATTTTTTTGAATATGTTCCATCTGCTCTAATACCTATCCAACCCAAATTTGCATTATTGGAATTATTTATTATATACACATCGTTAATACTTGTATCACCTGTTATATTAGATACCGTAAAAGAAAGAATATATTCTTTCTCCTTTTTACAATTTACATAATTGTAAAACTGCGACCATGTTCCGGTATTAGTGATAGTGTATGAATGTTCATCTGTATTTTCTGTATATGTACAATTTTTGTATGTTAATTTTGACGGGTTAATTAAATTCTTCCCGCCCCCGGCTCTGTTGTAGATATCGACAATTTGCGTATTTGCATTTGAAATATTAGTTTCGTTAGTATCAGCTTTAGTTTTAGCGGCGTTCCAGTTAGTACGTTCTGTGCTGGTGATATGTTTTACAGAATCGCCAATATGCGAAATTAGATCTGTAATAGCTTTTGAAATCTTTCCAAAAGCAACTGACAATTTTTCACCACTAGCTAATTTTGCGAGAGTAGTTGCTTCCGTATAACTAGGTGTTTGATCGTTTGTTGCTACATTTGGTACATTACCTAACCCAACATCTGATTTAGTTGCTCCATGTGGATTTGTTCCTGCAGGGTGTTTATAAACAGGAGTTTCTGTACCGTTAATTAATATATTACCATTAGTACTTGACGCTGCTGTCTTAGTTGCATCTGTTCTTGCATGTGTAGCTTGGCTATGGTCATATGCAACTTTACCTCTATCTCCTCTATATGCTGTTGAAGAAGTTTCGCCTAATGCAAGAGAAGCAGAAATTTCAACATATGCTGAACCAGACCATCTATATGTCTTATTGGTTGATGTATCAACATAAATTTTGCCTGCTTCACCAGTTGCGGGGAAATTAGCTATAGTCGTTGCTTCAATAACATCATCAACATATGATGGGAGTTGTGAAGACGGAACTTTTCCAGATGGATCAAGTTCAGCGAGACCGTTTGGCGAACCTTTGAGTGCTGGACTCATCGGCGTAAAACCAAGCGCGTTTGCGATATTGTTATTCGTTAATTCTTCGAGAATAGTAGCAGATGACTTGTTTTCGACATTTCCAAGTCCGACATTGGCTCTCGCATTTGCCTGCTCGGTGGATGATAACCCCTGTGAAGTTGCCGTTGATACCGCTTTGAAGTTTCCAACATTATTAATGTTGAGTGCCTGCCTAAGTTCTGCAGTTGAGATATCATCTTTAAGGTCGAGTCCTGCTATTTTTCTTGAATCATTTACAAGCCCGCTGATTATTGTTGTAAGCGGAACTTCAATGGTTTCACCGCTTTGCATTGTAAACACGAGCGTTTTGGTTTCTTCATTGAAAAAAGCACCGATAAACATACTCTCAATAGGAAGGTCAATGGATTGTTCTCTTAGAATTTGTCCGTTTTGGTTTTTTAGTGTAAGATTGAGCACATATGTTTCAGGATCCATTGACATGGATATATCAACACCGACTGAAGTTTTCAGAACTACTTCTATACTCTCTATATTACTCTGAACTTCGGTGATTAGCTCATTGTTTACAGCAATTCCGTTTTCAATGTTATTAAATCGCTCAGCACTCATAAAAGTGCCTTCCTGAATAACTTCCCCGGTCTCTGGATCAACTACACGATCCTGCCAATGTGTTTTATTGTACATCTTGTATTACCTCCTTGATTGGAATTGAAATATTTATGAGCAATCCATGACCTTTTAGTTTATTGTACCTCTCATCCTGAACTGCTACTTCTCCGCCGGATCTGTCAAGAATTCTTGAAGATTCAATGTAGATCTCTGATTCGTTGAACTGCGGGAATGATGCTACGACGCATATCTCATCAGCTTTTATACTTTTTGACTCGATAAGCCCATTTTTCCATTCGGAGTCAACTTTTATCTGCACATTGTCAAGCTTATCAAAAAGATCTTTTCTTAAATCATTTAAAAATATTTCGTTAAATTTCATCGTTCACACTCCCACAGTACTTTGTCCCGCATTGCAGGAAATCATATGAATACAACCTTCGCTTTGCTTCTACAGTCAGTTCTACAGCTTGCCACCAGACATGGGTCATGGTTGAAATATGCGAGCGTTCGTTTTTGGCTGCATCTACAGCCTCTATGAATTTATTGTAGTTTTCTTTCGTAATTTTCGGGCTGTAAGAAGTTATTGAAAAAGTATATGGTTTTCCAGGAGGATTTTCTTCGAACCACTCTGTTACCGTTCCATCACCAAAGTAAGCTGAAACCAGTCGTTCAACCGCCCATTTAGTTCCTCGCTTACGCTTTATCTGCTGAGCATACTGAATCGTTTTACGTTTCTCATCAAGACTTGCCGAAGAATCGTACCAGTCAATATCCAGTTCCCATGCCAGTTCATCACACTCAGAGTCTGACAGATCATTGTACTGACCCCATGTTTTGATTGTGTCAATGCGACTTAAAGGCTCTTTCATGATATTGTTCATAGCAGTACAGAATGCTTTTACGGCTTCATCGTCCTGCATAAACGCCGGCATAAGCCTGATAAAATCCAGTTCCGATAATCTCATTCCAGCCATAAAATTATCCTTTCACTATATGACTTATCTTTTTATCGCCTGAAAACACAGCGATAGTTGTTTTACCTAATTCCGTGTATTCCGGCTTGACAATCTCAACACGTTCTGCGCCGGCCATCAGAATGAGTTTCCTTAGATAATCAGGATTGATATCCTGCTCCAGACTTGAGCTCTGCCAGTTAATATACTGGTCTATTGCTCCGCCCGCTGATTCGATAGCCTTCATTGCTTCAGATTCGTTATTTTTTGAAGTATAATATGTAAGTTCTATGTCGTAGTTTTCTGTATCAGGTGCTTCAACAATTACTTTGTCTGTGAGAGGCCGGACATCATCAGATGAACATGCTGCAAGAACGTCGGATAAAACCTGCTCATCAGGAAGTTCCCCGTTTGCACAGACAGGAACTATTTTGACACATCCATGCATTGTTCTTTTAATCGAAACGCTTACAGAA
>JAEDJV010000195.1 GCA_016296165.1 Oscillospiraceae bacterium
ATGAATTCGTTCCTACAGAAGAAGAAGATATCAAGAAACTGGCAGATGCTCAGGGCAAGACTGTTGAAGCTATCAAAGCAATCATCGACTCTCTGCATGAATTCAACCCCATGATGGGTCATCGTGGATGCCGTCTTACCGTTACATATCCTGAAATCGCTAAGATGCAGACAAAGGCTGTTATCCGCGCAGCTCTGAACGTTAAGAAAGCTCATCCCGACTGGACAATCAAGCCTGAAATCATGATTCCTCTGGTAGGCGAAGTAAAAGAGCTGAAATATGTTAAGAAATTCGTAGTTGAAACAGCAGACGCTGAAATCGCAGCATCCGGCATCGATCTGGAATACGAAGTTGGTACCATGATCGAAATCCCCAGAGCTGCTCTGACAGCTGATGAAATTGCTAAAGAAGCTGACTTCTTCTGCTTCGGTACAAACGACCTGACTCAGATGACATTCGGATTCTCACGTGATGATGCAGGCAAGTTCCTGGATGCATACTACGATGCTAAGATCTACGAAAACGATCCTTTCGCTAAACTGGACCAGACCGGCGTTGGCAAGTTAATGGATATGGCTATCAAGTTAGGCAAACCCGTTAATCCCAGCCTGCACATCGGTATCTGCGGCGAACACGGCGGCGATCCTTCATCTGTAGAATTCTGCCATAAGATTGGTCTTGACTATGTATCCTGCTCACCTTTCCGTGTACCGATCGCACGTCTGGCAGCAGCACAGGCAGCTATCGCTGATAAGTAGGATATATTGAAATTCATAGATGAATTTAATTAACATGTAATAAGAATAAGCGTATCATTGGAAACAGTGATACGCTTGTTTTTTTCTGAAATTTAGAGGAAGCACGTCAATGGCGAACAAGTCCTGACACCGTTTTTAAAACATCACGAAAAAGTATTATCGAGGCTGTTTTTGCAGGTAAAGAGGATAGTTCTGTGGAATTGCTGAAAACATATTTGAGAGAATATCAGTGTGCGGGAAAAGATGGCTGTCTTCGGGGAGCATATGGTTTATTTATATATTTAAAAGACTGTTTGTTAGAACAGATAGCAGTGAATCCAGCTATGGAACAAATAGTTTCAGATAGGACAAATTTATGAAAGTGTCAGAAATGAGGCGGATGATAAACAGGGACAGCCTATAACATCAGGATGCCTGATGAATGATGGTGAAGGAGAAATCGTCTACATAGCCAGCATGAATTACTTCGTATCCAAAACCGTTCAGAATTATCTGGCTCTTGGAATCCGGCAGCAGGCGGTACAACTGCTGTTGCATCAGGAAAGAGAGGGCAGTGAGGCCTATCTTCTGGATAAAAATGGAATCATACTGGCTTCTTCGGCAGATCAACTGATTGGCAGCAATTTTTCAGTAGTAATAAATGAATGGCCGGAACTGGTTTGTGATAAAATCACTACGGCAGTAAATACTGAAAAGATTGAGCTTTTATGTCTGAAAAAGGATATAGGGTCAAATATGACATTGCTGGTAACGACAGATCAGGATATGCTACTGGAAAAAGTAAAAAGGACGCCGTTGATTACAAGCGAGAGTGCTGCGGGAGACACCCCAATGATTGCTGCCAATTCACGATTTGTCATGAGAAATCCTCGATTCCGTATAATGGTTTTATTATTGTCATTAGCTATTTTAAACCAAAACTAAACGTTTAGAAACAATTTAGATGAATAATTCCAAAATAATTTGAGGTTCAGTAATTCGACAAGTCCCATCATCAGTCCGGCGGCAACGATAGATTTTCAGATATTTAAAGGATTCATTACACCGGAACAGGCAACGGAATATCTGGCAGGAGCCGTAAAATAACTTTGTCTTTTTTTCTTCATCAAACATATTGAACAATGTCAAAGCACTCAAATGCCACAGCTTCCTGAATTTCAGATACAGAATGCTGCATAGAGAGGAATAATTTTTTTATTATCTTCGAATGCAAAATTTTTCGCAGAGAGCTTGATGGCATAAGCAGGCTTGTAGGTGTCCATATAGACTTTTAAACTTTTGGCTCTGGTATTGTCAGCTGATTTGACCTCGACAGGAATAAGCTGACTGTTGCGATGAATGACAAAATCAATTTCAGCTCCACGTGCCGACTCCCAATAATAGGTCTTATATCCGTTAATGGTAAGCTGTATATTCACATAGTTTTCAGTCATACCGCCTTTAAAATCATTGAGTTCTTCAACCATATAAAGGATATCGTTTGCTGCCAGGTCTTTCTTGGCACAGAGCAAGCCGGAGTCTGATACATAAATCTTAAACGAATCTATATCCCGATAGTTTTCCAGCGGTTTTTTAATCTGCTCTGCCTTGTAAACCTGTGATACAATGCCCGACAGGCAAAGCCACTCAATCGCGTTTTCAAATTCAGAAGCCCGTCCGCCCTTTTTGATCAGCTTATATTGAAAACGAGTATTTTTCTTTGAAAGTTGAACAGTAATGTTATCATAAGTAAGTCTGGTTTTTTTGATTTCATTCAGGTTGTTATATTTGCTCATATCGTTAAGATAGCCTGCAAGAATAGTATCCTGCGTATGACGGACGAGAATATAGTCTTTCGTTTCAGCAAACTGTATTACACACTCAGGCATACCTCCCACAATAAGATACTGACGGTAAAGCTGCATTGCTGCATCATGGAATGCAGAAGGCATCGGAGTATCAGTCTCAAAACATTTTTTTATCTGCGTTACAAGGTTCTCCTCACCCATCGCTAACATAAATTCTTCCATATCCATGGGATACAGAGTTTTCATGTCCACCTTACCGACAGGGAATGAAAAGTTTGATCTGTTAACTGCTACGCCGAGTAAACTGCCTGCTGCGATGATATGATAATCGGGAGCATCCTCACAAAAATATTTCAGTGAAGCCAATGCCCGTTCACAAAGCTGTACCTCATCAAATACAATCAGCGTTTTTTCTTTTATGATAGTCTGGCCTGCAATATGGGATAAAATCGGTATCAGGTAATCAGGGCTGATATTTTCCTCAAAGGTTTTATTCAGTTTTGGATTGGTTTCAAAGTTGAAATATGCTACATTTTCATAACAGGTCCGCCCGAATTCCAATATGGAATAGGTTTTGCCCACTTGCCTTGCTCCCTGCAGAATAAGGGGCTTACGGTGTTTATTTTCCTTCCACGCTTCTAAAAAGCCCATAATCTTTCTATACATAATCCATCCTCCTTCAAGGTACTGAATATAGTATAGTAAATATTCATGTAAAAATCAACATTTTTAAATTCAATATTAACATTAAAATACATGAATAATTTTTAATATATTACATTTTTTGACATGATATATTCTATCCTGTAAGGAAGTATGGGCAGAACTAATTGCATACAATGCATCAGAGCTTCTTGTCTATGAATCCACGTTTGATGCTGATCGTCGGACTGATTCATACCGGCGTAACGTATTTATGTATTTTTCTTCTCTCAAGGAATTACCGGGACAAAAGGCAGCTATCCTCAGCTATATCGACCCTTTGGTTGCAGTGTTGATTTCCGTTACGATCCTTGTTGAAACAATGACATTGTGGCAGGTAACAGGCGGTATTTTAATTTTGGCTTTTACACTTTGGAATGAGATTACAGAATGAAACAGCTGTTTTCAGGCAGGCCTGGCACAGCTGTTCCATCTGAAAGCATGCTCTGCTAAACAGTTATCCTAGAATC
>JAEDJV010000196.1 GCA_016296165.1 Oscillospiraceae bacterium
ATAAAGATAAAAAGATTTGTCCTCACAAACATACCGTATTTTATTGTTGCTTATGCAGGTAATCTGATATGCTTTGCCTTCAGAACAGCTGAAGGTGAAACAGTATCTGACAAGATTATTCCGGCTATTGAAAATCTCGGTCCGACATTAGCACATATACTCCCCTCTATGAATCTGTATGATATTATCATCGGTGCAGCAGCAGGCGGAGTAACAAAAGCAGTAATGAAAATCCGTGAAGCTGACAGAAAAAAATTCAGACACGGAACTGAATACGGCTCTGCTGTATGGGGTTCGTCAAGAGATATCGAACCGTATATGGATACTAACGATATTGAAAACAATATTATCCTTACCATGTCGGAGTATCTTACAATGGGGCGTCCTTCCCATCCGAAATATGCAAGAAACAAAAATATTCTTGTTATCGGTGGCTCAGGTTCAGGAAAGACAAGATTTATTGTTAAACCGAACCTGATGCAGATGCACAGCTCATATGTTATTACCGATCCTAAGGGAACTGTACTCGTTGAATGCGGAAAAATGCTCCAGCGGGGAAAACTTGTGACGGACGAAAAAGGAAACAAATATTATGAACCATATAACATAAAGGTTTTCAATACAATTGATTTTGAAAAGTCAATGCACTACAACCCTTTCAGTTATATATCGGAGAAAAACAGAGAAAAGGATATTCTGAAATTCGTAGAGGTTCTGATAAAAAATACATCGACCGGCAATCAGCCTAATTCCGATGATTTCTGGACAAAAGCAGAGAAGCTGCTGTATACAGCGTATATTGCAATGATATTCTGTTTCTATCCGGAAAACGAGAGAAACTTTGAAACTCTGATTGATATGATCAATATGTCAGAGTGCCGCGAGGACGATGAAACATTCAAAAACGCAATAGATCTTCAGTTTGAATTCGTTGAACACTGGATTAACGATTCATTACTTCATTCATCAATATACTCAGATTGTTGTCAGCCAAAACTTTCATCTCCCTTCATATACTATGACGTATGTGAAGATTATTTTTTTCGCTTAAAATTTTATTTTTTTAAAAAAAGAATAGCCACAGCAACCTGTACTGCAGCTATTTCAATTTCTATAATTAGTCAGAGACATCAAATGATTCCCCAGTCTCATCAGCAACCTCAATTTCAACAGATGCTGTTTCATATTCCATGCTTTCTTCAGAAATGTTTTCTGATTCAGTTTCATCGTCTTCCAGAGCTGAATCATATTTATGCGGCTTTGCGTTTTCACGAATCTGAGCTGTCATCTTTGCCATCTGATACATGTTGCTGTCATATTCCATCAGCGCACGTTCATCTTCAAGCGGAACTTTATCACCGTTTGAAATACGTGCCATTATCTTCATCATGGCAGCTTCGTTTTTGGCCTGTTTAGCCATAGCTTCAGCCTGTTGATCAGCTGCTTCCAGATTATGCTCTGCAGTCTGCATTGCAATCAGGGCCTCACGAGTCTTTTCGGCTTCCTTACTTTTCTTTTCAATAATCTTTAATGCTTCATCAGAAAGCTGAATGGTATCAAGTTTCTTTTCATTCAGGACTTTATCCGTTTCCTGTGAATTATTAAGAAAATATGACCTTTTCTTTCCGTCCTCACTGGTTTTAACTTTTATCTTTTCAGTATTATATACTGCTTTATAGGTAGTAACGCCTATATTTCTTATCTCCATAACCACATTTCTCCCTGAAAAATAATCGAAATCCGTTTCATTTTATATTTTCATATCAAGCTTATGTTCCGAAACACTTACAGTACTATTGTTCTGTGGCTTTAACTCCGCATTGATTTTGCTTAAAGAAATCTTTCCGTAAGCATTATCTCCATACTGGGCTGATAATCTCTTCAGTTCATCGTTATAAATAGCTGTGAACTCTCTTGCTCTTGCAAATTCTGCCTCAGTACTAATCGGTTTCCAGTTTCCGGATTCAGGATTATACGAAAGAGTTTTATTTCCTTTTGAATCCCAGAACATACATGCACCGTTCATTTTTCCGCCTGTACGCTTCATGCTGTCTTCATAGATTGCTTTTCTGTCCGGAGATACGGTTTCACCGTGACTAATACATAACTTTCTATACGCATCGTGATCTTTTTTTCCAGCAGAAAACTCTTTTCTTGCAAGATCCTTTATCGCTTCGCCAAACTCTTCCTCTGACATAGCCGGCTTATCACGTTTTGTCATGATATTGTCCCAGTCAGGTTTTACAAATGGTCTGTCTGTTGGAACAAATCTAAGAGAGAAGTCACCGTATCGTGTCCCATATTTGTCAAGCGGATTCAGTTTTCCGCTTCCTTTTTTCGGAGCCATTGACTTCGCTAAATTCATGTATGATTCATAATTGTCTCTTGTTATCTGCATTTTGCATTCCTCCCTGAAAAATAATTGAAATCCTTTTCGATAAATGTTCTATATCTTCATATTTAACGAACCAGTATCTCCATCCAATTTTACTGCTCCGTTACTGTATTCAAGTGATAAAGTTAAATCGGCAACTTTACTCATATCATACTTCATTGCATCTTTTTCAAGCTCAGAAAAATAATCAAATGCTGCACCCTTAAATTCAGCAGGTACTTTCTTTGATGTTTTCAGTGCTTCACGATATATATCCGATGCCGATTCGCCTTTTTCATTTACAAATCCATTTTCTTTCTGCTTAAATAATCGGATATCCTGACCAGTAATATTCTTGAATTCACTGTAAACTTTCCATTTGGAAAGCTGATCATTTGCTATCTTCCCCTGCTTACTGGAGTTATACAAGAGATTATAGAAAAGATTCTTTGAGTTATTATTTGAATTAAGTGCTGAGGTCATTTGTTCAAGTAAACTTACGTTTTCCTCAGAATCAGAGTCTCCGTTTAAAAGGCTCACAGATAATTGTCCTGTAAATCCATTCACACTGAACTGAAATGACTTTCCGCCCATAAGCGATGAAGATACACTTTCTAAAGTTTGCATACATTCATCTTCTTTCTAAAAGCTATAATTTGAATAAATTATTTTCTCACAAGATCAGTACCACCGTACAGACCTTTGGCTTTTACAAGTGAATTGTCTATATCTGTCCTTGATACTTTATCAAGAATACTTATATCAAACGGATCACCAATCTGCCATTTTGGATTTTCAGCCTTCACTGCATCATAAAATGCCTGTCTGTAATTTCTTTCATACTGTCCAAGCGTCCATGTTCCGTTCAGACGCTTTTCAATCGGTACACTGAGCTGATATCCTGTAAACACTTCACTTCTTCTGGTCGTATCTCCGTTAGCCACACCATATTCCTGCGCAAAATGACGTTTTGTTTCATCAAACATATTCTGTCGCCATTCTTCTGAAACATCAATAATCTGATGAGCTTCCGCAAGTGTTTTGTTTGTCATATCCATACCGGCAACACCCATGGCATTAAGTCTGTTTCCATCCTTATCGAAACTGGACATAAGATTCTTTATTGCCTGCGGATTTGTGTATGCTACAGCACCACCCTTGACAGATGCAGACATCATGTTCATCACAGCCTGATATTGTTTACCGCCTGTATCGATACCTGCCGCTTTAAGCTGTTGCTGTGCTGATTTTCCGTTTATATCAGAAAGTTTTATCTGATTAAACAGGTTTACCGGTTTTGATTTTGCTGCATTTTTAGGCTTTGCAGT
>JAEDJV010000197.1 GCA_016296165.1 Oscillospiraceae bacterium
TATTTTGATTTACTTATTACTAAGTTTATCTTTCCTGACAACATATTGTCATTTAATCCACTTTTAAACGTTTTAATAGTATAGTTGACACTTCCGGAGAAATCCAGTATTTTGCCAATTTTATTTGAATCATTTGCATTATTCGTTGATAAATATAAATCTGATTCCATTTCATCCTTATTAAAAAAGCGTCCGTTGTAAAATTCTTCATTATGAAAATAACTAAAATCATTAACATAAATATATTTAACTATCTGTTTTTTTGAGCTTTCGTTTTTTATTACAGTAGAATACATATTGGCATTGTATATGTCCAGACATTGAATTATTTCTTCGTATTGATTTTTAATATTTCCTTTTACAATCAAAGAAAATGTCTCTCCTTGTTTCTCACCGATGTAAAGCAATTTATTGTATTCTTTTTTTTCCTTTTCTTCAAAAGTAAACTCAAAAACAAATATTGCCATAAAGATAAACAGAATCGCTGTAAATATTTTCTTTTTCAATTTTTTCTCCTTTTTTCTATATGACTCAAATTTCGCAGTTAAAAACTGCATGTGCATCTTTAAAATTCAATAGATATAGACAAAAAATATAGTATGTAGTCTCTAAAAATATAATAATAATATTACAACATATTAATCATAAAATCACAAGGGAGATTACATACTATATCTAAAATTATAACACAAAAAGCAGAAGAAAACAAGCAGATTTCAGAAAGTGTGTGTCATGCCCCGCACACATAAAAAAATCCCCGCATAGTTAATGTGCATTGAAACTATGCGGGGGTTTTTAGTAAAATTATATCTGTTTTCTCTTAAGACTTTTCAGATATTCCTTATGTTCATCGCTGACACGATAACTCTCTCTTGCCTTCTGTATAGTCTTGTTATGCGTCCATACATCAAGACGATTTTCCTCAATTACTTTTACAGCATCCCCATACTGTTTTGCAAGTGCTGTGGCAAAATACCACGCAGCCATCATTTTTACATAATACTCATCACTGCGTATATCCGCTGCAACATCAAGATATTCAGGTTTAAAATTATCATCGAGGAAATATGCCATCAGCATACCGAGTCCAAATCTGACTGTATAGGTTTTATCAGAAGATACCCATTTTTTTATCATGATTATTACTTCATCCGGGTATTTACCGAAAAGTTTTGGTCTTAACTGATCACACGTTGCCCAGTTGTCGATAAACGGAAGAAACCGTTCCGTTTCAGCAATAAGCCTGTCATATTCTTTAATCTGTGACAAAACAAACGCGTGAATCTGATTTTCTTCAAAATATCTGTGAGGGAGATCTTTTATAAATTCATCGCTCTCCCCCTGCTTTATCAGTTCTTTCGCAATCTTTTTTAATTCGGGAGTACGAACACCGATCATATAATCTTCAGTAAGACCCGGAGTCAGATTAAGCTGAAAATCGCGATACTTTATATCCTGCATTGAGAACAGTTTTTCAGTAATATTCATTTTTATATCCTACATGTTATCAAGGTCCATAAATCCTACCTGTCCCGGAACCGCTGTATTGCTGTTATTGACAATATCTTTCAGGGCAGAAAGGACAGAGGCATCAACTGATATTCCTTTCTTTACTATGGAAGCTCTGAATTTTAACGGAACAGGTCCGGCAGATGTATTTACAGGTTTCATTAATTCCTCAAGTGCATTGTTGACAAATCCGTTCATACGGTTAAGACCTGCTGAGTTAGACTGACACTGGACTACTGCAACAAACTCATCTGAACCTGTACGATAAAGTTTTGCTTCCTTAAATACCGAACGAAGTGTATCTGCAACTGTTGCGAGAACGGCGTCTCCGACTGCGTCACCATACGTAATGTTTATACCACTAAATCCACTTATATTGAACATTGCAAAATAGTAAGGATAATCGGCTGAATCCTTTACTTTTCCAATTTCAAAATCATTTGTAAATGAAATTCTGTTTTTGGTATCAGTAAGTATATCATTATATACTGCAGTATTGAGAGATTCTTTTGTTCTGGCATTTTTTCTTATTGATGATTCAAGTTTCTCTGCTGTTTCAAGATTTTTCTTATTCATAGCGCTAAAGAATGCAACAATAAGAATATAGAATAAGATAAAGACTGCAAGGAATCCTGACATCTTGTATGTAAGTGCATAGAATTCTGAATTAGTGTCATCAAGCATGAAGAGCCAGCCACGGTCACCCATGTAGTTATAAACAGATATGTATCCTTTTTTATCTTTTTTGTACTTAAATGTCCCTGTTTTATTATAAGTGTTGCCTTTAAATTCATCGCAAAGTGCTGTAAGCTCTTCAATATCTGATTGTGTATTAATCTTTTCTGTATCGCTGTGGAAAATATATCTGCCGTTATTAACATCTATCATACTGTAGAATGACTGAGGCATATCAGCAAGCCCCTGTTTTCCAAGCTGTGATACCACATCGGTAGTATAGATACCTATTCCGACCAGTCCTATAGGTTTACCGCCTTTGTCATATACCGCCTTGTAAATTGATACAATCTGAGCGCCGGATGCCGGAGATGCAATAATACCAGCATTGTAAACACCGTTTTCGGCATTAAGGAGCAGATTCTGAAGTTCAGTAAGTCTCTCACCGTTTCTTGTGGTAATACCAACACCACTCTTGTTTGTATGAGCAAGAACATGTGTATTCCATTCGCTGACATATATACCTTCCAGATTTTTGATATTCCCTGAAATTTTTTCAGTATATTCCTGAGCAGCTTTTATATATTCTTCATTTTCCGGATTACTGAGAATATTGGTGATCTCGTCAGCACAGCTGTATGAACACAGAGTCTGTTCTGCATTCTCAACATAACTGATAATGGTGTTACTTCGTTCCTGAGCCAGTACAAGAACGTGGTTTACAGAATTTTTATTAATAGTAGTGCAGACAAAATGAACCATAAACATAGTAAGCAGCAGCAATACTACTACCTGCGCGACAGCAAGTCTGGACATATTTGAATTTTTACTCTTTTTTTCGGACATATTATTTTTCCCCTCTCATAAAAAATTATTCAGAATCATCAAAAAGATTATTCAGCTTGTTTTTCAGAATATTATTTGTCTGACCAGCACCGGAAACATAGGATTTACGCTGTGGTGCAGGGGTTGTATGAGTACCGTAAGCGGCCCCGGGATTCATATATACTGAATTTCCTGTCTGCATCCCGGGATTCATATACATTGAATTTCCTGTCTGCATCCCGGGATTCATATACATTGAATTTCCTGTCTGCATTCCGGGATTCATATACATTGAATTTCCTGTCTGCATTCCGGGATTCATATACATTGAATTTCCTGTCTGCATTCCGGGATTCGTGTACATCTGGTTTCCGGAAGGAGACGAAACTGCTCGTCCAACATCAGTAATACGGATATTTCCGGATGGTGTTACAATCTGCGCATTAATGTTTTCAGGATTCATTGATATAATCAGACTGATACATCCATTGCATGGAAGAATAGGTGAAACATTGCATGAATTAAAAACTGTAATTGCCTTTACAATATTTTCCCCATCAGCACGCATTTTGTTTATCACGTCTATCTCTGCATGAATATTTTCAGGAAAATTTCTGTTATTATTTATTATATTAATTCCTGTTCCAACTATAAAGATAAGTATAAAATATCTC
>JAEDJV010000198.1 GCA_016296165.1 Oscillospiraceae bacterium
CGATATCGCATATAACATGGAGCTGATAGACAACAACATTTCGTATAATATAGATGATTTTTCTGAATGTGATTATATTTTTTTATGCGCACCTGTAATTAATAATATCGAGTATCTTAAAAAATTAAAAACTGTAGTGAAGGAAACCTGTATAATAACTGATGTTGGAAGCACAAAAACTGAAATTCATGAAGAGGTAATAAGGCAAAATCTTGAACGTAACTTTATTGGCGGACATCCTATGACCGGTTCTGAAAAGACAGGGATTGAAAATGCAGACGAATACCTGCTTGAAAACGCATATTACATTATTACACCTACAAAGGCTAATTCAGAAGAGCAGATATCAGAGTTCCATAACTTTGTAAAATCTCTGGGTTCTATTCCTCTGATCCTTGACTATAAACGACACGATTATGCAACAGCATCGATAAGTCATCTTCCGCATATGATTTCATATGCACTTACTAATCTTGTAAAGGATATAGATGACCAGGATGAAACAATGAAAACAATAGCAGCAGGTGGATTCAGGGATATGACAAGAATTGCTGCTTCCTCCCCTGTTATGTGGCAGAATATATGCCAGTCAAACAAGGTACAGATACTTAAGCTGATGGATCTATATATTGATGAACTGAATCATCTGAAAGACAGCATTTATAATTCAGAAAAAGAAAATCTTCTTAATTATTTTCAGTCCGCTAAAGACTACAGGGACTCACTTTTTGTTCCTAATAAACGTTCAAGAACAGTCTGCTACGAAATGTTTGTAGATCTGGTTGACGAAACCGGCGGTATTGCTATTATCGCAAGTATGCTTGCTTTCAAGAACATAAACATTAAAAACATTGGTATAATAAATAACCGTGAATTTGAGGAAGGGGTACTCAGAATTGAATTCTACAATCAGGATGCACTTGATTTAGCTATTCAGGTACTACAGGATAAAAATTATACAATTTACTTCAGATAATTTATTGTAAAACTCTTCAGTACAAATAAAAAAGCAGATGCACCACATACGCATCTGCTTTTTATTGGTTAAGAGTAATTAATTTTTATACTTATCATCTAATATTATTTTAGAATCAACTCTTTCATAAGACAGAAATCAATAATATTTATTATTCCATCTCCGGAAATATCGGCTTTTTCTATATCTAAAGAGATATCACCAAACATATACTGCTGGAAAAGTACAAAATCAACTGCACTTAATACTCCGTCAGAATTTACATCTCCTGAAATTTCTTCGGGTCTAGCTTCTGTAGTTGTTGTAGTTTCAGGTAATGTGGTTACTGTAGTAGTTGTTGCTTCAGTAGTTGTTGTAGTAACTGTTGTTGTAGTAACAGGTGTAGTAGTTACTACTGGAATTTCAGATACTTCTTCAAACACCCAGTCCTGACAGTTGGCACCGTTTACTTCCCATTGCTGAACATTAGCACCCTGTGTTTTATCAGCGCCGATAACTTCAACTGCCGACTTACAGTTTGAAATAGCTGTGAGAATCTTGTAACTTCCATCACTATTCTGTGTGAACATGTATTGCTGATTTGTTCCTTCGTGGCTCTGATATAACGCTATGTTCGTTCCATTGTCAGCCTTTTTGCCGGCAACATCAAGAGCAAATGTATTGCTGTCGCCCAAACATGAATAGATTACATAGAATCCGTTCCCAACACTCTTTAGTTTCCAGATATCACTTGCTGAATTTTTTTCAGAACTCCACTGCTGAATATTTGTGTTGTTGGCTGCAACTCCATCTGTAGCCTGCATATAGAGTCCCGAATTTACATTTTTAAATCTGAACATTGAACCGTCTTCGAATTCTGCATAAGAAGGTTTAACCGGTCCGCTTGGTGCTGCTGTAAATCCGGCACTTGGAACTCCTTTCTGACCAAATCTCAGATACATAATGTTCCCTGCGGATGACTGGCATGCACTAAATGAATTACAATAATTTTTAGCATTGGAAGCAGAAAGGCTGGAGTAACTGTAATTCCCTGATGGTCTCCATGAGCATGCAGTTGCAAGACTGTTTGAATCTCCACCCTGTTTTGTTCTCTTACAGTTAGAGAATATTGAGCCGGTTTCCGAATAATGACCTACATAAGGAGTCTTATCCCAGTCGCAAATAACATTTCCGCCGTTTTCATACACACAGTTTTCTGCAAAAATATTACATTCAGAAATAACTGTATAAGCCATATTAAACTTGTTTACATAGTTATTAAGAGAGTGGAAATATCCCCATCTCATTAGTCCAGGTCCTCTGGTGTTACAATCGTCAAATTTATTTGAAATCAATGACATTCTCGGATATCCGCCGTATTTTTGTTTGTTCGCTTCATTATCATTAGGGTATCCAAGAATCAGTCCGTACTTATGTCCCCAGAATGAGCAGTCTGAAACAGTACAGTAATCAGCATCGTAGCAGCATGCAAGGAACTTGTCCTCATCTACTTGCTGAGTTTTTGGAGCATATCCGTATCCGCTGTGTCCTGTAAATGATACATGATCAACCCAAATATTTTTACCTGATCCAAAATAACATACAATGGAGTCATTGTGGTTTGATTCTGCATCGTGCTTCATGTCAAAGTTTTTAATGATAATATTGTCTCCTACGCCGTTGTTGGAAGATGTACAGAACTGGACATTGAACAGTGTATGAGCACCATAACTTCCGATGATTGTTTTATTGCTTTTTACATATATTCTTCCTGCACTGCACATAAATCTCTCTCCGTTTTGGTTAAGCTGATAAACAGAGATGTTGTTTGATACAACGATTGTATAAGGTTCGTCGGCTGTAGCATATTTTTTGAGTTCGTCAAATGTCTGTACCTCGACTACAGGACCAAAGAGTCCACCTATTGTTGAGGCTTTTGGACTTCCTGTGTTATCATTTTTACAGTAACCTGCAAATCCCTGAAGTCCGTCAGAATTAAGAAGCCAAAGCTGATTGTCTGCTCCGGTAAACGTTGAGAGACTGACTCCACCGCTTGTTCTTGTTATGGCAAGAGATGTATCCATATAGTTCACAATTTTGTAGTAGAGTCCGTTTCCAAGTCTGTCATTTTTAACCGGAACTACATACCAGTGCTGTGTTTTGTCAGATTCACTTCCAAAAACAACAACATTTACACCGGCTCTTACTCCGTATCCTTCAGGTGTAAGAATTCTTCCTGACTGTGCATTTACAATTTTGAAAAATGCACCTTTTGAATCAGTTCCAACATAGTCAAACCGCCACGAAGGAGAAAGATCATTTCCAATTCCTTTTACAGACAATGATGAATTATCTGTTGTTCCGTTCTCAGTCAGTACTCCGGAATTATCATTTGCAGCAATATTGATAAGCTGCATTGGATAATCGGCAGAAATCGCTGAAACTAAAACAGTATTGTCTGAGTTTGCAAACATCGGCAGGATGCATGAAAACATCAACGCAATCGATACAGCAATACGCCATATCATAATGGATTTTTTCATTTAACTTTACCTCCTGTTATATAATATAGTAAAATCCTTTGCCATAATTATACCACAAATTGATTCATAATACAATGGTGTAATCGTTTTTATAGACATTTCAGTAAGTTTCGCAAATTTTCAAAGTAAACGCAACATGGGAAAATATTCTTGTTGCATTTACTTT
>JAEDJV010000199.1 GCA_016296165.1 Oscillospiraceae bacterium
TTCAGAAGGGAAATGAAAACAAGGGAGTACTGTCGAGATTTTTCAGCCTGATAATACCACAGAAAAGACTTCTTGTGAATATATTTCTGTCATCACTGATAATTACTGTTTTCGGAATACTTGCATCATTCTACTTCAGATTTATCATGGATGATATAGTGCCGAATTCACTCAGGAAAACACTTGTTACACTCTCGGTAGGAGTTGTGGCACTGTATATATTTAAGTCAGTACTTGAGGCATTCCGAACGCACCTTATGCTGTATCTAAGTCAGAAACTTGATATTCCTCTGATACTCGGATATTATCAGCATGTACTCGGACTTCCGATGAATTTTTTCGGTACCAGAAAAGTCGGCGAGATTGTTTCAAGATTTACGGATGCTTCGAAAATCAGAGATGCAATTTCAAATGCAACCCTGTCTATAATGATAGATTCACTAATGGCGATAGTCGGCGGAATAATACTTTATACCCAGAATCACACTCTTTTTGGGGTAGCACTTGTTATTGTACTGTGCTATGCGGCTATAGTTTTTGCATTTAACAAGCCTGTAAAGAAAATTAATCAGAAGCAGATGGAGGATAATGCACAGGTAACTTCTTATCTGGTTGAAACGCTTAACGGAATAGAAACTGTAAAGGCATTTCATTCAGAGGATAAGGCACAGTCAAAAACGGATACATTATTTGTAAAGTTAATGAAAAGTGTTTTTAAAGGCGGCGTGATACTTAATGCACAGCATACGCTTACAGGTGCTGTATCCACTCTTGGAACAACAGCTATTCTGTGGGTCGGTGTTGTCAGTGTAATGAACGGTGAGATGACGCTTGGAAGCCTAATAACATTTAACGCACTCCTTGCATACTTTCTTGATCCTGTCAGAAATCTTATTAACCTTCAGCCAGCTATGCAGACTGCAATAGTTGCTGCAGAGCGACTTAGTGAGATACTTGATCTTGAACTGGAAAGTGAAATGGATTCCCAAAGAAAGATATCCCCTGACTCATTAAATTATCCTGTAAGGATTGAGAATCTTGATTTCCGGTACGGTACCCGAAAGCTTGTTCTGGAAAATATTAATATGACTATTGAAGCCGGAGAAAAAATAGCTCTTGTAGGTGAGAGCGGTTCAGGTAAAACTACTCTGTCCAAACTTCTTATGAATTTTTATCCCTGGGAGAAGGGCGAAATATTTATAGGAAATTACAATCTTAAGGATATTAAACTTGAAGCACTAAGAAGCAGAATTGCATATATTTCTCAGGACATATTTCTTTTTAGCGGTACGATAAGAGAGAATCTTGAACTTGGAAATGAAAACGCTTCTATGGAAGAAATAATAGAAGCGTGCAGATTAAGCAGGGCTGATGAATTCATAAATAATATGCCTTTAAGATATGAAACAATGCTTGAAGAAAACGGAGCCAATCTTTCCGGCGGACAGAAACAGCGTCTTGCAATTGCAAGAGCACTTCTTAAGAAACCGGATATTCTGATTATGGACGAGGCAACAAGTAATCTTGATTCCATTACAGAGAAGGCTATAGAGAAAACTATAAACAGTCTTTCAGAGAAAATAACAACGATTATCATTGCACACAGACTCAGTACAATAATGAGATGTGACAGGATATTTGTCATGGAGAACGGACGTTTTATTGAACAGGGAACACATAATGAACTGTTAAACCGCAGAGGCAAGTACTATAAGCTCTGGAAAGATCAGCTTCCGGAACATGCGGAGGTTTCAGAAAATGTATATGAAAAAACAGAAAAAGCTGCACCTGAGGATGAGATGTCTCTGTCCTCACAGGTTACTGTGCCGTTTGTTGTCCCGTTTTTTAATTCCGGTGAAACAGAACAAACAGGGAACTTTGATCCTGCATCAGTAAATGCAGAAGGAGCATCGGCAGTTATGGAGACTATTATGAATACTCCGGTTCCCCGGATCCCGGTGTATTCTGAATCTGATATGAGGAGTGCCGGATTATGAAAGGAATAGTACTTGATCTTAAAGATATTTCAGACAGCAGAGAAATAATGGAGAGCAGAGAATCTCCTGGTATCAGATATTTTATCTATATTCTGTCACTGTTGATTTTGCTTTCAGTTTTATTTTCCTGCTTTTTTGAAATTGATGAATATACGAGAATTCCGGGCGAAATAAAAACGTACAGTGCATCATCTCAGGTAATATCAGGTACAACATGTAAACTAAGTCATGTATCAGTAACAGAGGGACAGCAGGTAAAAAAAGGGGATACATTATTTGTAATAGACTCCGATTATTCTGCAGAACAGAAAAAAATCATAGATAAAAAGATTGAAGACTGCAGTTCTGAACTTGAGAATACTGAAAAACTTAAGGAATGTGTTATTCAGGGAAAAAATCTTTTTGACAATACAGACTCTGATGAGGATTATTATTACAGATATGAGCAGTATGTTAATTCGGCAAGGCTTTCCGAGAGCGAAATATCAAGATCTCAGAAAACTGATGAGGTCTCGGAAATCGAAAAGGAAGCAAGTCTGAAAAATGCACAGGACAGCCTTTCGCAGAAGAAACAGCTTTTAGCGGAGTACATATGTGTCAGAGAATGTATAGAATATGACTATGAATACGCCGGAAACAGTCCTGTGTCGATATCATTAATTTCAGATTTCCGCAATCAGTATCAGAAGTCATGTCTTAATGCTGACCAGTTAAAAACTGCATATGAAAATATAAGGTGTTTATATGAAAACAGTCAGAATAATACATCAGAATCTGAAGAAAATGAGATGAATGAAGAAAATCCGGTTACAGCATCGGATGTGGATAATGCAAAATACGCCTACGAAAATGCACTGATTGATTTGAAAAACGTAAAGAATTCTTATATTTCTGATATAAATGTAAAGATAGAATCGCTTAATGCTGAAATTAAAAGTCTGGAAAATAACAGAAATGCTCTTGAAAAAGCAGCGGAATCAGGCAATGATTTTGATGAATATAAAGAGGCTGTTATGGAAAAACTGAAAAATGAAACTATAATATCTCTGAATTCAGAAATCGATTCACTGAACGAAAAACTTGATACATACAGATCCCAGCTTCTTGAGATAAATGAGACTATTAAGAATACTGAGATAAAAGCAGAATTTAACGGTACGGTCACGCTTGTCAGTGATATGAATCAGGGGGATATTATACAGGGTGGACAGTCACTCTGTACACTGCTTCCGGATGATGACCGGCTTAAGGCGAATCTGTTTATACCTGAAAATGAGATTTCAAAAATATGTCCGGGTCAGAAGACCGAATATGTTTTTGATGCGCTTCCATACAATGAATACGGAAAGATAACAGGAAAAATAGTTTCAGTATCAGCGGATTCAATTGTAAACGAGCAAACAGGAATGAAATATTATATTGCCCAGGCAGATCTGTCAGCTTTCTGCCTCGAAAACAGCAAAGGTGATAAAAGGGAAATAAAAAACGGTATGCTTACAGAAGCTAAGGTGATAAGCGGTTCAGAAAAGGTAATACACTGGCTGTTAAGGAAGATTAATCTTACGGATTAAAAAATTGTTCATATATCAGATTAAATAATAATACCGGATCCCTGTATGTTATAATAGATGTCAGTGAAAGAAAAAAGAATTTGTGGTATAATA
>JAEDJV010000200.1 GCA_016296165.1 Oscillospiraceae bacterium
AGTGCGGAAGAAGCGGTAAAGCAGATAGAAGAAAAGCAGTATGCAGTTCCGTATCTTAGCGACAAGCGTCCTGTTTATAAGATAGGAGTAAATATTTCAAGTGAAAGCAGAACGGTAGATCAGTGGCTTGTGGCTGAAAACCGGAAAAGTTTATTTTGATAAATTTAAAATTGATCATTCCGGAGAAATTCAGAAGGACACGTAAATTGGAATACATGGAGATGAAAATAGTGAAAATAGGAATCTTAGGTGCAGGACACATCGCCGGCACATTTGCTCATACTATCCGGCATACAGAGGGGGCTTTGAGCTATGCAGTAGCATCCAGGGATTATGAAAAAGCAGCAGATTTTGCAAAACGATATGGTTTTGAAAAGGCATATGGCAGTTATGAGGAGATGCTGAATGACAAGGAAGTTGAACTTGTTTATATTGCCACACCTCATTCGCATCATTTTGAACACATGAAACTCTGTATCAGTCATAAAAAACATGTACTATGTGAAAAGCCGTTTACTGTAAATGCTGAACAGGCAGCGGAAATAAAGGAACTCGCTGCTTCAGAAGGTGTATTTGCAGCAGAGGCAATATGGACAAGATATATGCCGTCACGGGCTATAATTAATGGGATACTTGAAAATGGAGTTATAGGAGAACCATGCACAATGACAGCCAGCTTATCATATGCAATTTCTCAGAAAGAACGTCTGATCAGACCTGAACTTGCAGGCGGAGCATTACTGGACGTAGGAATTTACTGCCTTAATTTTGCCCTTATGCATTTTGGAAAGGATATTGAACGCATTGAGACTTCGGTACAGATGACAGACACCGGTGTTGATGGACAGGAAACAATTACTGTTTTCTACAGGGACGGAAGGATGGCATCACTATGTTCAGGAATTTATGGCCGTTCTGACAGAAGAGGTATGATTTGCGGAGACAAAGGCTACCTTGTAACTGATAATATCAATAACCCGAATAGTATAGACATCTACGATACCAATGACAATCTAATAAAACATATCTCTGTACCGGAACAGATTAACGGCTATGAATATGAACTTTCTGAGTGTATGCGTCTGATAAAAGAAGGTGCCATAGAGAGTACATCAATGCCGCTTAGTGATACAATTGAATGTCTTGAGATAATGGATACGATACGTGGTAAATGGGGATTGGTTTATCCTGTGGAAATGCAGGGCAAAGATAAAAATTTCTGAGCAAATGCGGAATGAATAATGAGAACGGAAAATATTGTGATATATAGAAAAAATAATATTAAATTGGAAAAATGAAATACCCGGAGGCAGGACTCTTAACTTTGAGTTGCTGCTTCCGGGCATTTTAACAGAATGATTACTGTTGACATTCAGAATTTGAACATGTATAATTTTATTAATAAAACTGATTCGATTAAAAAACATAAAAAGGCGGGTGTTCACAGATGAAATTAAAAAAAGCCGCAGCAATACTCTTGTCAGCCGTAATCGGAAGTGCGGCAGTAGGGTGTTCATTACAAAAGAAACAATATGCAGGAATTGATATTTCATTTCTGAAAGTAGGAAAGGCAGATGCGATTGTTATAAAGACAGCAGAGCATTCTGTGCTTATTGATTCTGCAAATCAGGGAGAGGGAAAGGAAATCTATAATTTCTGTAAGGATAATGGCTTTGAGAGCCTTGATTATTTTATACTCACGCATTTTGACAGTGATCATGTCGGCGGGGCAAAGGCTGTACTCAACAAATTCCAGAGCATCGAAAACATCATTCAGCCGGGCTATACGGAAACTTCTGAAGAATATCTGAATTACATTTCTATGGCAGAGGAAAAAGGATATAAACCTTTTGTTCCGGAGGATGTTATGACATTTACACTGGATGAAGCTGTGTTTACAGTTTATCCTGCAATGGAGGAAAGTTATTCCCAGACCAATGATTACTCTCTGGTCGTCACAGTAGAATACGGAAAGAAAATGTTTCTTTTTGCCGGTGATGCCGAAAAGAAGCGTATCGAAGAGCTTACAGAGCAGCTGCCGGAACGAAGAAAAGGCTACAATCTTGTGAAGATGCCGCATCATGGCAGTGCGGAAAAAAATACTGATAAATTTATAGACTTTACTGACCCGGAATATGCGGTAATCACATGTTCGAAGAAGGAACCAGCGGACGATGAGACTATAAGTTTACTTGAGGAGAATAAAACAGATATATTTTACACATACAACGGGAACCTGACATTTTCATGCGACGGGTATGATATAACATATACACAGGGAGATTAATGTGCAGATAAACTGATGATAAAAATGCGGAGGTATTTATCAATGAAAGATGTACTCAAAAAATTTTTAAAATATGTTAGTTTCGACACACAGTCGGATGAAAACTCATCGTCATTTCCAAGTACGGAAAAACAGAAGAAATTTGCGGAATACCTTGCTTCAGAACTTAGACAAGCAGGTGCTTCAGATGTTTATTTTGATGATGAAAAGTGCTATGTTTATGCTGTGATTCCGGCAAATGACGGAGGGAAAAACAGTAAAACACTCGGTTTTATCTCACATATGGATACATCGCCGGATGTTTCAGGCATGAATGTAAAGCCGCGTATTATTGAAAAATATGACGGAAATGACATTGTACTCAATGAAGAAAAAAACATCGTTCTTCATACAGAAAAATATCCGGAAATAAAATCATACACAGGACAGACTATTGTTGTAACAGACGGAACAACCCTGCTTGGTGCTGACGATAAGGCCGGAGTTGCCGAAATAATGCAGATGGCTGAATATCTTCTTTCACATCCGGAAGTAAAACATGGCCGGATTGCTGTTGCATTTACACCCGATGAAGAGTTAGGGAAGGGTGTTGATTACTTTGATATGCAAAGATTCGGGGCGGACTTTGCATATACAGTTGACGGTGGTGCGATAGGGGAACTGGAGTATGAAAACTTCAACGCTGCATCTGCTAAACTTTCTTTTTACGGAGTGAATGTCCATCCGGGCGAGGCAAAGAACAAGATGAAGAATGCAGCTTTGATTGCCATGGAATTTAACAGCATGCTTCCAGTCGAACAGAAACCGCAGTTTACATGCGGATATGAAGGATTTTTCCATCTTTGTGAAATCAGCGGAGATGTGGAATCTGCTGTGATGGAGTATATTATCAGAGATCACGACCTGGATAAATTTTCTGAGAAGAAGGAATTAATCAGAAAAACAGCAGATTTTATAAACCTCAAATACGGTGAAGGAACTGTTACAGCGGAAATTACGGATTCCTATTTTAATATGTGCGACAAAATCTGTCCGGAGTATATGTTCCTTATCGAAAATGCAGAAAAATATATGAGGGAGCTTGGCGTTGAACCTCATATCCTTCCGATAAGAGGCGGTACTGATGGAGCAAGGCTGTCGTTTATGGGACTGCCTTGTCCTAATATATGTACCGGCGGTCATAATTTCCATGGCAGATACGAGTATGTATGTGTGGAATCAATGGAAAAGATAACAGAGCTGCTTGTAAAGCTTGCTCAGGGATAATATAAAAATGCACGGATTAATCGAGATTTACCCTCTTTTTTATTATGTTATGACATATGAACGTCAAAAAGCCCGTATTTATCGCTAATACGGGCTTTTTGACAAA
>JAEDJV010000201.1 GCA_016296165.1 Oscillospiraceae bacterium
TGTGGATAAAGTTCCTGTGGTAATTATGCAGGGAAGAGTTCACTATTATGAAGGATACAGTATGGGAGATGTTGTACTTCCAATAAGACTTATGGGTATGCTTGGTGCTAAGAAATTAGTTCTTACTAATGCTGCCGGCGGAATTAACGAAGGATTTAGTGCCGGTGATTTCATGATTATTACAGATCACATAACAACTGGTGTTCCCAGCCCGCTTATAGGACCTAATATTGAAGAACTTGGGACAAGATTTCCTGATATGAGTCAGGTATATAGTGTTAGAATGAGAGATATAATCAAATCTGCAGCAGACAGATGCGGCATAGGTATCAGGGAAGGAGTCTATGTTCAATTTACAGGACCAAATTATGAAACCCCTGCAGAGATCAGAATGGCAAGAATGTGGGGCGGCGACGCGGTAGGAATGAGTACTGCATGTGAAGCGATGGCTGCAAGACATATGGGTTTGGAGATATGCGGTATTTCATGCATTACCAATATGGCGGCAGGCATATCGAAAAAAGCTTTGAACCACAAGGAAGTTCAGGAGATTGCCGATAGAGTTTCTAATGATTTTAAGAAACTTGTTACTGAAGTAATAATTAATGTTTAACAAAAAAACTTCTCTGATGAATTCATCAGAGAAGTTTTTGGTTTAGATATCATTTGGAGTCTTTCTTTTTGAACGAGAAAGTGTTCTGCTTTCAACTTCACAGTCTTCATCAGCAGTAAGTTCTGTTTCTGACCATTCAGTCCATTCGCTCCAGTCAGATATTATTTCTTTTTCAAAATGATAAATAGTTTCAATGAGAGAACGTCTTTTGTATATGTACCATTCTGTTTCGGCTGAGCCGTACTTCATTGCGTATGATTTTTCATTAATTATGTGGGCACTGAAGAAAATATTACTAATCATCGGATCCCCGGCTGGAGTTGAAGTCATAGAATCTGTAACGAGTTTCCAGTTCTTCACGTCCGGCTTAACATTCATCGGTGAGATGATTTCATCGTATGTCCATTTAACATTTGAAAGGTTGGTGTTGAAGAAATTAGCAACATCAGGACTTGAGAATGACATACCCTGTAGATTTGCAGGATTAAACCATCCGGCATATTTGAAACCAGTAGCCACTCTGATAATCTCGCATGTATCATCCTGAGGAATTGCCTCAGATGTGTAGTACTGATCAGTTTCCCAGTCAGAGTACTTACTTTCAGATCCTACGAGTTTATAATCCTCAAATTCGCTTGTATTTGTTGTATCGCGTTTGTCGAGAGTACGTGTTCTTGTTCTCTTTCTAAACTCTGTTCTGGTTTCAGTTATATATTTTGAAGCTGGAACAGGAACAGGATTTTCAGACCATTCACTCCATGTACCTGCACTAAGAGTAAGCTTAACAGTTGTACCAGGCATTACTTCAGTATCAGCCGGAATATCCTGTGCAATTACAAAATCAAATTCTTTTTCATTTTCTACATATTCAAACTCAGCCTTGAGACCTTTGAAAGAAAGCATATTTTCAGCAGTTTTTCTATCCTGACCAATATAATTTATTACTTTTTCCTTCCTGATTTCCGGTTCTGGTTCTGGAACTGGTTCCGGGGCAGGTACTGGTTCAGGATTTGAGATCTCAGGTGCTGATACAACAGGTGATTCATTTAACACCTGATCAACAAGTGACTGTACTTCAGTTTCATATACAGGAGAAGGAGCCTGCTGTGAACTAACTGTGCTTTCAGAAGGTGTATTGTCTGTAACTGGTGCAGCAAAATTTAAGGAAGAAAACTTGTTCTGTATAGCTGAGTTATCCGGTTTTTGTTCTTCGTCATATTTGAAATTATTTGTGTATTCCATGTATGTAATGGAATTCTCTTCTTCACTATCCGATGAGTTTCTGATTTTTACGTTTTTAGTATGATTAATCTTTGGAGCAAACGGTGTGTTTTCGAGAAGATTGAGCTGCTCTGAGATTGCGTCATGATCTGGATCGCTAAATTTCCCTGATATTGACGGTTCAACTTCGTGTGTGATTTCTTTATCAGGTTCAGTCTGAGCTTTGTTTACAGAAGCCTGCATGAAACTTGCAGTAGGTGATGGTGCTGGAATTTCCTGAACGGTCTGATTTGAAGGTGCTGTCTGTGGAGGGGCAACAGGTGTAACCGGCGAAACAGGGGAATTGTTTGCTGTTTCAGGTTTGTACTGTGGCTGAAAACTGCCGAAATTAAAAGATGGCGGAGTAACTGTAGTTGTCTGCTGAGGAGCAGTTGTGTTCTGCTGGGCTGCAGCTGCATTTGCCTTTACCATCTGCTCGAAAGGAGATGCGTAATTTGTGTTCATCGGCGGAGCTGTCTGTACAGGGATAACTGGTTCGTTTGTGAAATTGTTATTTGTTGTTTTTTCTGGTGAGAATAAGTCTATATTATCTTTTGAATTTAGAGCAGAAGCTTTTGGTTCAGGAATAGGTACAAAGGATTTTTCTCCGGTTTTCAGGTTTGTACCGCAAAATCCGCAAAAGTTCATTTTGTATTTTTTTTCTTTGATTTGTTCGCCGCAATTTGGACATTTCATATAATCGGACCTCCAATATAAATTATGCTATGTATAATTTTATCATATTTTAATTATTTGTTCAACCGTTTTTCATATAATATAATGAAAAAAGTAAATAGAGTTTTTTGTGCATAGTGAAAAAAATGAAAGAATTGTATCAGAATAATAAGTTAAAGAATCCCATTAGTAAGCCAAGCAGACCACCGAGTGCGATAAGAGCATGAAGTTCTTTGCTTGCAATTTCCATGATCAGTCTTTCAAGTTCGGGAAGTTCAAATTCGTTGATTTTCTGTTCAACGATAGAAGTTATATTGACTCCGTTTAATATTCTTGAAAGCTGGGTTTCAATGAATTTAGTATATATATTCCATATCTTTTCGGGATAATCAGGAAATTTTGATGTTAAAAGGTTAGTGTATTCACTTAGTGTTTTATTTTTTAATTTTTTATACTCTCCATCGATTAAGTCAGAGATAATGGAAGGAGACTTTTCTGTTATGAGTTCATTGATTTTGTTTATTATGGTATCCCTGGCTGAACTGATTGCCTTTGAAGCTATTCCGGCAATCATCGGATTAGCATTTTTGGTTAGCTCTTCAGAAGCAAAATCAATAAGCGTTGCTGCAACTCCGCTGCTTACAAGTTTCTTTGCAATATTTTCCGCAAGCGTTACTTTTAAAGTGCTCTCTTTTTCATCCACCGGTTCAAGAAGATTTTTTACTTCAAGAAACTCATTGAGTGTTTGTTCACTTTCTGATAATTCAGAAACTTTTTTCTCAATCGAACTCATTAATTTGTTTTTTATTTCGTCGGAAAGAAGAGTTTTTTTGATTGTTTCATTATCGAGAAGATTAGTGCCAACTACTTTGGCTATAGCTTTAGCGATTCTCGGTTTTTCCTTTGGAATAAGACCAGGTGTGAACGGAAGTTTGAATTTTCCGATATATACAGGGTTGAATGGTCTAAAAAGCATTTTAATTGCAATTCCGTTTGTGATTGTTCCTATTGCGGCTCCTATAAGAGGAGCTGTTATTATTTCATAATTCATGTTTTGAATCCATCTTTCTTTTATAAATAAGTTTTACTCCGTCACTAATATGACGGAGTA
>JAEDJV010000202.1 GCA_016296165.1 Oscillospiraceae bacterium
CTATTGATGGAAAATTACTTCCCGGCGAGTGTTTGGAACTATTGAACAATGAAATTGAAAAAATGTTGTCTGAAATTGATTTTAAAGACGTGCAAAATTACGCTGAAAAAAGCTTTTGGTCATATTTAATAAACAACAAATTATAAGTTTGGGTAATTAGAGGCTTGCAATTAATACAGGAAATTTGGTATTATAGTAATGTACCAATTTGTATTGGCAAAAATAACTGTTTAGGAGGCCTGTCTAGCATGGCAAGTTTATCGTTACGTGGAATCTATAAAAAATACCCAGGCGGTGTAGTGGCCGTTTCTGATGTAAATGTAGAGATTAAAGACAAAGAATTTATTATCCTCGTTGGTCCATCAGGTTGTGGTAAGTCAACAACTTTAAGAATGATCGCAGGACTTGAAGAGATTTCAGAAGGTGAGTTATATATCGGCGACCGTCTGGTTAATGATATCGCACCTAAGGACAGAGATATTGCGATGGTTTTCCAGAACTATGCTCTCTATCCTCATATGACTGTTTTTGAGAACATGGCTTTTGGTCTTAAGCTCAGAAAAGTTCCTAAGGATGAAATCGCACGCAAGGTTGAAGAAGCTGCAAGAATTCTTGACCTTACACATCTTCTCGAAAGAAAACCTAAGGCTATGTCAGGTGGTCAGCGTCAGAGAGTTGCTCTTGGACGTGCTATCGTTCGTCAGCCACAGGTATTCCTTCTTGACGAACCTCTTTCAAACCTTGACGCTAAGCTTCGTGCTCAGATGAGAACAGAGATCGCTAAGCTTCACAAGAGACTCGGTACAACATTTATTTACGTTACTCATGACCAGACAGAAGCTATGACAATGGGTGACAGAATCGTTGTAATGAAGGATGGTTTCGTTCAGCAGATCGATACACCACAGAACCTTTACCTCAACCCAATCAACAAGTTCGTTGCAAGCTTCCTCGGTTCACCACAGATGAACATGATTGACGCAGTTCTCAGACAGGATCCGACTAATGGTCTTTACTTTGTTGAATTTGGATCAGCTGATTCCAAGTCATCAAGAGGCGTTAAATATACAATCGTTGTACCGCCGGAGAAGGCTACACCACAGCTTGCTTCTTATGTAAACAAGGAAGTTATTATGGGTATTCGTCCTGAAAGCATTCATGACGAACCAATGTATCTCCAGAACGCTACAACAGGCGTTGTTGAATGTACAGTAGAAATCACAGAAATGATGGGTGCTGAAACATATCTTTACCTCAACTGTGAAGGTATTTCACTCACATCAAGAGTTGCTCCTACATCAACAGCAAGAGCTCAGGATACAATTAAGGTTGTTATGGATCCATATAAGATTCATCTCTTTGATAAGGAAACAGAAGTTACAATCATGAACTAATATTTCTTTTATAACAAAATCCCTTCAGCAGAAGCTGAAGGGATTTTGTATATGATTTAAAAATAAAAAGCAAACCGTCTGTAAAATCTTAACAGACGGTTTGCTTTTTGAATGATTATTAGTTTACTTTGTGTACCCAGCCGAATGTGTCTTCGAGCTTGCCGTACTGGATTCCTGTCATAGTGTCATAGATCTTCTGTGATACAGGACCAATCTTGTTGTTGTTGATAGTCATAACCTTGTCGCCCCACTTGAGTGTTCCGACAGGTGAGATAACAGCGGCTGTACCTGTACCAAAAACTTCATCAAGCTTGCCTGCATCATATGCGTCAGCAACTTCCTGAATTGTGATTCTTCTCTCTGAAACTTTCATCCCCCAGCTTTCAGCAAGCTGAAGAACTGATTTACGTGTGATACCTGAAAGAATTGAACCCTGAAGTTCAGGTGTTACAACTTCGCCGTCGATAATAAAGAAGATGTTCATAGCGCCAACTTCTTCGATGTATTTCTTTTCAACGCCGTCAAGCCACAGAACCTGTGAATAGTTCTGTTTGTGTGCTTCATCCTGTCCGATGAGTGATGCAGCATAGTTACCGCCTGTTTTTGTAAAGCCCATACCACCCTTAACAGCGCGGACGTAATTCTGTTCAACGTAGATACCTACAGGGTTAAGGCCTGTTGAATAATATGCACCTGATGGTGAAAGGATAATGATGAACATATAGCTGTCTGCAGGACGTACACCAAGGAACGGATCGCAGGCGATGATAAATGGTCTTATGTAAAGGGAAGCGCCGTCTGTATGCGGTACCCAGTCTTTTTCGATGCTTACAAGCTTATCAAGAGCTTCAACACAGAAATCAACATCGATCTGCGGAATAACAAGTCTTTCGTTTGAGATGTTCAGGCGCTTGAAGTTTTCTTCAGGTCTGAACAGCTGAATGTTACCTTCAGCAGTTCTGTAAGCCTTAAGTCCTTCGAATACTTCCTGCGCATAGTGGAGACACATAGCAGCCGGACTAAGTTCGAGAGGAGCATAAGGTACGATACGTGCATCGTGCCATCCCTGACCTTTGTCATAGTTCATGATGAACATGTGGTCAGTAAATACATGACCGAATCCCAGGTTGCTTTCGTCGGTTGGTTTTGCTTTTGGATTTTTAGTTAATTCTACGCGGATATCCATAGTTTTAATCTGCCTTTCATAGTAATTTTAAAATTTTTTTAAAATCAGAATGTCAGAAATGAAGCATTCTGGTGATGTTATGATAAATCAGACGTTTATATATGTCTTTTTGTATCTGCTTAATATATATTCAGCAGCGGTTTTTATAGTGATTACAGTAGCAAGAACAGCGGCGGTAATCGCAAACACCCGGAAAAATGTTTTCATCTGTTAATATACCTCCTGTAAAATGTATTAAAGACTGGATGTGAACACTTCTGAATATAATTATATCACATTTACACATGTTTTACTATAGTGAAATAAAAATTTTTTCAGTTTTTTTGCTATTAATTATGTTTTTAGTATTTCATTTTCTATAAATATTTGTTATAATAGTAATATCTTTTATATAAAAATGAACGGAGGGATTTTTTGAACAAGTATAAAAAGCTTGCCGCCAATACACTCCTTTTTTCAATAGGGTCATTCAGTTCCAAGATACTGAGCCTCTTTCTGCTCAAACTGTATACCAAATATATTCCGGAAGCCGATTTTTCAGTTACATCGGAGATACAGTATATAATTAATCTTCTTGGTCCGATAGTTACTCTAAGTATTTCAGAAGGTATCCTCAAATACGGCATTGAAAAAAAATATAAAAAAGAACAGGTTTACACAACAGGTTTGATGACCTGTATAAGCGGACTTGCTGCAGGTATGGTGATCTTATGGATTATATCACCTTTTCTTGGATATCAGGAATATCTGCCGTATATGATGATGTTCCTGTTTACTGCCGAGTTCCGCTGGGTACAGCAGCAGTATGCAAAAGTGAAAAATTATATCAAACTGTACACAGTAGACAGTATTTTATCAGTTTTCTCACTACTTCTGTTTTCACTACTTTTCCTGGTTGTATTTAAACTCAGTATAAAAGGATATATTCTGGCGCTGATTATGTCAGACCTGTGTTCGATATTCTTCCTTATGTATTGTGCAAATATGACCGGCGATATAAAGATGAGATACAGGAATGAAGAACTCAGCAGCAGGATGATCAGATACAGCATACCTCTTATTCCTACA
>JAEDJV010000203.1 GCA_016296165.1 Oscillospiraceae bacterium
CATCCTTGTGGACTCTTAATATTGAATCCCATTCGTCTATTATGAATATGAACTTCTCATTTTTCTGCGAATATATATCCTTAAAAACTCTTGACAGATCTTTGGTATTATAATACTCAACACCCTTAAACTCCATCTTAAGGTCAAAAAACAGCTCCGCTGTCAAACCAGAAAGCATTTCCTTCATATCCGGATAACTGCTCAGAAATTTCTGTATATCAATATGAATTACATTGTGTTTATTCAGATGTGTTTCAAAATCTGCTGTACCGGATATCTTAAGTCCTGAAAAAAGTTCCCTTGAATCACATCCTCTGCTGTAATATGCTGCAAGCATGTTTTCTGCTACTGACTTTCCGAATCTCCTTGGACGGCTTACGCAGATTTCTTTCTGGGTTGTGTTCATCACAGAATTTGTAAAATCTATCAGCCCTGTTTTATCTACATATATCGCTGAATTTATTACCTGCCTGAAAAGTTCATTTCCAGGATTAAGATATATTCCCATATTCTCTGCTCCTTTCCTTGTTTTTGTGATATTATAAGTATATCATTTTCTAAGGTATTTAGCAATACGACAATATATACGACGCGATTGGGATATTTATTTTCATATTTATATCAGAAATAACACACATAATCCTCACATATCAAAGTATAATTTTTACTAAAGCAAAATTACAAATTGATTACAGAAGACAGAAAGGAGAAACATCATGGAACGTAAAAACCACAAAAAAATCAAACCTGTTTTAAAGGAAATTGTCAGCTTTGCTGTGACTTTTGCAATTGCTGCAGCTGTAAACAAACTGGTATTCACATACGCTCTTGATAAAAACGAGGTAAAGGGTGCTTCAATGATGCCAACTCTCCATAATGAAGACAGACTTTTATCGTCTCGTTTTTTTGATATTGACCAGGGAGATATTGTTATTATCGACAGCAGCAAACTTGATGAAAAGATTGTAAAACGCGTTATCGCTGTCGAAGGTCAGAAAGTCGATATTGATTTTGAAAAAGGTACGGTCAGCGTAGATGATATCCCTCTCAATGAACAGTTGTACACTCCGGGAGCCAAACTGACTGCTGATTATTTTGTCAACACTATGACTACCATTAATTCAGGTGCATTTGATGAATATCCTGTGGAAGTACCGGAAGGATATATTTTTGTTATGGGTGACAACAGAAACCATTCTCTTGACAGCAAGAATGTAAGTCTGGGTCTCGTTCCGGTCGAGGAAGTAAGAAGTCAAGTGATAATGAGGACTTCTCCGATTAAAGATATAAAGATTTTCTAAAAAATAAGAACGAAAAGTGAAAGTGACTTTTCGTTCTTATTTTTTATCATTTTTCATTATTTATTGTACAACATATGCCGGTTAAGGTAAATTTCATCATAAAATATCTGTCTTTTAAAAAGCTTTATTCTCTTAGAACTGAAGCCGAAAGATACAATTCAAGATTTAAACAGACCGGTTAGGAACGATTATAGGTTCGCAATACCGAATCTGTCATACAGAAAACATTAAAATTTAATTTATAACTTTAGAATCGTGATATATATGTAAAAGATATTAACACTGTCAAAAAGGCTGTACGAACACAAAGTCATTATAGTTCTTACAGCCTTTTATTATTATCATAATTCATCAATTACTTTAGAAATATACTGTCTCATTCTAGCGAGATCCATAAGTGTCACCTTTTTGTCTTTGTCTACATCCGCAAACTGCATACAATATTCAGAAATAGTACCATCTCCGATAAGATACAGCGATAACTCCGATAAATCAGTAAGATCTACTACTAAATCATAATTCAAATCTCCAAGAATATGATCACCGATTGGTTCAACAAACGAATTTGGAGTAACGACCGGATTAACAAATGAAGGTGTATCACCTATTGAGCCTACCCCTGTAACAGATTCAAGTTCACATACTTTAATAAGCTGCTCTCCTGATATTGTTGTATAGACGTATAAAAGTGAGTTTCCTTTATCATAATTTATGTTTTCGAAAGAATATATGTTCAGAGGAGCAAACGTTTCAACAACATATGATTTGCATTCAGATTCTGACATTCCCACAGTTGATGAACCAAGAGTAATAACTACTCTAAACTGGTCCTTTCCTTCCCTTATTGAATTAACCAACGCTTGGTTTGTTATTTTACCATTGTATTTTACAGCTTCTTCTCCTGTTGACACAGTAACATAACATCCGGTTAAACTCTCTGCCACTTTAATCTGTTCAGCCGTAAGCGAAACTTTTATATTACATCTTAAACCATCCATTACTATCTCGGCATCACTTCTTTCGATACCTATTTCTGATACTATTCTGTCAAGTTCTTCATCAATTTTTAGAGAACGATATTCCAAACGTCTGGCTTCAATATCAGGATCCGATATCTTTCCGTTTTCATTTATCTGCCCATTGAGTGCTCTGACTATACTTTTGGCTTCATCCTGAGTTTTTCCTTCTTCAACAAGTGATTTCTTATATTCATCTAGAAATTTTACATTAAAATCATCTATTAACATTACAGAAACCAGACAAGGAGTTTTTTGAGATTCCAGATTATCAGAAACGGTACTATTATCTGAGAGCTGAAGGTCTGTATCGTTAGCATATACCGGAATGATATTTGCTAAAAGAATTGAAATACTCATCAGACCTGCGACTAATATTTTAGTTTTTTTCATAAAAATCACTCTCCTAATTATTTTAATATAGTAACTGTTCAGGACTTCATCCTTCAAGAGCAAAAACACATTGCATTCAAAGACATTAAGAATAGTCTGAAAAGCATTTATTCCATGTTTCTTAGCTGTCCCAACATAAGACATAACTGCAAGATAATCACGTATTTCATCTTCAGAACGGAAGCAACCGGAAACTTTAGTTTTCAATTTTATAATGCGTAAATCACGTCCAGCCTGATTATTATCAAATTCAACTCTGAAGTCATTGAAAAATAGGCTGACTGAGACCTTGTAATTATACAGGCGTTCAATTGTATAAAGGAATGTTGAGGCATCATGTATCCATCTGGTTTTTCCGTCAACACGAGATTCTGTCTCATCAAAATGTGCTGTCTGTAAATTTTCAATCTTGTTTTTGATAACTTCAAGAACAGGTTTAACCTTTTCACTGAAGCGTGAAACCATATCTACAATAGTACCTTTGCCAATCGGAAGATTGAATATGCTTCCTACAATTTCTTTTATTCTGTCAGTGCTTGCTGCACCAACAGTATTAAGAGCTACAATAAATGCTCTTCTATTTTTTCTGTAAGTTCTGATACTGTTTTAGTAAGCTCTTCATTCTGTACAATGAGCTTTTTATTCTGCTCCATAAGAAAATTTATAAATTCACTCTGATCTTTTAAAGGTATCCAAGTCACCTTCTTTTCGTATTATTCTATGTTTCTATTATACTACTAAGAAGATATTTATTCTATTGGCGAATTGCACAGGAAATTATCAGCTTTTTTAATGGAAAAACTATAATTTCTGTTGAAAACTTATTTTACTTCAGGACTTTTCAATGTCCTGAACCAATGTCATTTAGTTAAAAGGTGACATAATATTCCAATTGACATTTATAGCACAAAAACAATGGGTAGAAACA
>JAEDJV010000052.1 GCA_016296165.1 Oscillospiraceae bacterium
ATGCTCCTGCTCGATTGTTTCAAGTCGGCGCAGAAGCATATCATACTCATAGTCATCAACTGTCGGGTTATCCATGACGTAATAATCATAATTATGCTTTGTAATTATTTTAGTCAGTTCCACAACTCTCTTTTTTGCATCCTGCTTTTCCATCACTAACCTCCTGAAAATAAAGTAAAGGGAAACACTAAATAAAAAATATTTCAGCATTTCCCTGATTTATTAAAGATATTGTTTATCAGAAAATCTGATTAAAGAAACATGTATAGTTCCCTGTATGGCAGGCAACTCCCGTCTGCTCTACATTTACGAGAAGTGTATCATCATCACAGTCACCAAATATACTGACAACTTTCTGAAGGTGTCCTGATGTTGCGCCTTTGTTCCAGAGTTCCTGTCTTGAACGGCTCCAGAACCATGTATATCCGGTTTCAAGAGTTTTTGCAAGGCTTTCCTTATTCATATACGCAAGCATAAGAACCTCGTTTGTTTTAACGTCCTTTACAACAGCCGGAATAAGTTCACATTTTTTAAAAAATTTATCAAGATCCTGCATGATTATTCTCCTTATTATCTCATTATTATGCCATTACTACGACAGTATTCCTTTACTTCGCCAACTGTCAGCTCTCTGAAATGGAAAAGCGAAGCTGCAAGAGCTGCCGTTGCACCTGTTTTTTCAAACACTTCAGAAAAATCATCTATCTTCCCTGCACCGCCGCTTGCGATAACCGGAATACTTACAGAATCACATACTGCTTTAAGCATCTCAATATCAAATCCTGCCTTTGTTCCGTCTGCATCTATTGAATTAAGACAAATCTCACCAGCACCCAACTGTTCGATACGCTTAACCCATTCGACAAGATCAAGATTCATATCAACACGTCCGCCGTTGATAAATACAGTCCATCTGTGGTCAGCAATTTTCTTTGCATCTATTCCCACACATATACACTGACTTCCGAATATATCAGCACCATCTCTTATAAGCTGAGGATTTTTTACTGCCTGGGAGTTTACAGAAACTTTATCAGCACCTGCTCTTAGTGTTTCACGAATATCATCAACTGTGCTGATTCCGCCGCCTACCGTAAGAGGAACAAATACCTTCTTTGCTGTTTCTCTTACAACATCAAGAAACACACCTCTTCCTTCATATGAAGCAGTAATATCATAAAATACAATCTCGTCAGCACCCTGTCTGTTATACTCTTCAGCACATTCAACAGGATCGCCTACATCACGTATCCCTTCAAAATTTACACCCTTTACTACCTTTCCGTTTCTTACGTCAAGGCAGGGAATAATTCTTTTTGCAAGCATCTGTTATTCTCCTTCCGCTACTGAAATAGCTTCCTTAAGGTCAAGGGTTCCTTTGTATATTGACTTACCGCATATTGTACCATACAGATTCATAGCCTTGCATATTCTGATATCTTCTATAGTATGTACTCCGCCGCTTGCAATTATGCTGCATTCACCTTTTGTAGCTTCAGAAAGGTCTCGAAGCTGTTCTGCATTCACCCCTGAAAGTGTACCATCTTTTGATATGTCTGTGAAAATAAAGTATTTTACACCGAACTTTATCATTTCTTTCGCAAGATCAATATAGTTTACACTTGAAGCTTCAAGCCAGCCCTCTGTTGCAACCATACCATTCATAGCATCTATTCCGACAACAATCTTTTCACTACCGAATCTGTCAACTGCACTCTTTACAAGTGAAGGATTTTTCAGAGCAACAGAACCAAGTATAACTCGTGTGATACCCATTCTGAGATATTCGTCTATTGTTTCAAGACTGCGTATTCCGCCGCCTACTTCAACCTTCAGGTTTGTCTTTTCAGCAACATCGGTATAAATTTTTGTGTTTACAGGTCTTCCTTCTTTTGCACCGTCAAGGTCAACCATGTGAATCCACTCTGAACCTGCTGATTCAAAACCCTTTGCCGTTTCAAGGTAGTCTGCTGCTACTTTTTCAACTGTATTAAAATCGCCTTTAAAAAGTCTTACACAATTACCGTCTTTAATATCTATTGCCGGCAGAATAATCATTTTATAAGTCCTCCGAAGTTCTTTAATATCTGAAGTCCTGTCTTTCCGCTCTTTTCCGGATGAAACTGAGCACCGAATACGTATTTTCCGTCTGTTACAAGTGCAGGAATTCTATCAGGATACTCGCTGTATGCAGATATACTGCTGTCATCACAAAAAGCCTGATATGAGTGAACAAAATATACGTATTCATCATCACCAAGATCATTCATAAGCGGACAGTCGTTGAGCTTTTCAAGCTTATTCCAGCCCATATGCGGAATGATAAATCCCGGTGCGATAATCCTGTCTACTTTTCCTTTTATCAGTCCAAGACCATCACACTCTTCAAACTCATAGCTTTTTTCAAAAAGCATCTGCATTCCAAGACAGATTCCAAGAAGCGGTTTTTTCTGAGCCTGTTCTTTTATTGTGGCAGTAAGTCCTGAATCATCAAGCATTTTCATAGCATTAGGAAAAGCTCCAACTCCAGGCAGAATCACAGCGTCAGCCTTTTCAATTTCATTTTTGTCAGAAGTAAGTTTATTGTCAAGCTCCAGATAGTCAAGTGCATTTTTTACACTAAAGATATTTCCTGCACCATAGTCAACAATCGCTATCATCAGAGAACTCCTTTCGTTGAAAGTGTTTTTCCGTTTTCAGTAAGGGATACCGCTTCCTTTAATGCGTGTGCTGTTGATTTGTATATAGCTTCGCACTTATGATGATCATTACTTCCATACAAAAGATTAATGTGAAGTGTAATACCCGCATTGAAAGAGAAAGCTCTGAAAAATTCTTCAGTCAGACACACATCATAACCACCACAGCTCTGATTGGTGAATTCTGCATTAAAAACAAGAAAAGGTCTGTTGCTTATATCAAGACTGGTCATTGATAATGATTCATCCATCGGTATGTATGACGTACCATATCTCTTTATACCGGACTTGTCACCAAGAGCCTTTGCAAGAGCCTGTCCAAGAGCAATACCTGTATCTTCAACCGTATGATGACCGTCAACGTGAAGATCGCCTGTTACTTTAATATCCATGCTTATTCCGCTGTGTACAGACAATGCAGTAAGCATATGATCAAAAAAACCTATTCCTGTTGAAATATCTGCTCTTCCCTTTTCATCAAGCTCTACTTTTATATTTATATCAGTTTCCCTGGTTTTTCTGGAAACTTCGCCGGATCTTGTTTCACTCATTTTAAAATATCCTCCAGTGCACTGAAAAGCTTATCCATCTCTTCACGTGTTCCGATTGTTATTCTCAGATAGTTGCTGATTCTTGGTTTATCCCAGAATCTCACAAATATTTTCCTTTCCTTTAATGCTGCAAAGATTTCTGCAGCAGCTTTCTCTTTGTGTGAAGCAAAAATAAAGTTACTTTTGGAATCAGGAAATGTAAACCCAAGTTCAGCCAGCTTTTTCTTTGAGTATTCCCTTGTTTCAGTTATCATATTTACTGTATCCTGAAAATACTGTTCATCACGTACTGCTTCTGCACCACAAAGCTGGGTAATCGGAGTCATGGTGTATGAGTTAATAGAAAACTTTACATCATTCATGTATCTGATAAGTTTTTCACTACCGATAGCATAACCGATTCTCATGCCTGCCATAGAACGGGATTTTGAAAAAGTCTGAATAACGAGAAGATTTTCATATTTGTCTATAAGTGATAGTGCACTATTTGCACCAAAATCAACATAGGCTTCATCTATCATAACGACGGAATCCGGATTAGCCTTTAGTATGTCCTCTATCATCTCAAGACTTTCTTCACATCCGGTTGGTGCATTCGGATTAGGGAAAATAATTCCGCCGTTTTCACACTTGTAGTCATCAGCATTTATTCTGAAGTCTTCAGTAAGTGGTTTCTGAACATATGGAATTCTGTAAACGTCAGCCCATACATCATAAAATGAATATGTAATGTCAGGAAAAAGGACAGGCTTGTCAGAATTAAAAAAAGTCATAAAAGCTACAGAGATAACATCATCCGATCCTACGCCGGCAAATACCTGTGACGGTTTAACATTATACCTCTCTGCAATCGCCTCGACAAGAACAGTTGAATCAGGATCCGGATAAAGTCTCATCTTTCCGCAGTCATAGTTGTCAAGAACTGCCTTAACATGTGGTGAAGGCGGATATGGATTTTCATTTGTATTAAGTTTAATTATTCCACTGCATTTTGGCTGTTCGCCGGGAGTGTACGGCACTACTTTTCGTACATTTTTCTCCCATGAACCTGTATTATTCATTTTCATCGCTCCTTAATCAGTCTTCAAATCTCACCTTAATTGCATTTGCGTGAGCAGTAAGACCTTCTCTTTCAGCAATGAGTACGATGTCATCCTTAGCTTCTTCAAGAGCATTTCTGGTATAGTAAATAAAGCTTGAACGCTTTGTAAAACTCTGTACTCCAAGTGGTGAGAAGAAACGAGCCGTACCGCTTGTAGGAAGAACGTGATTTGGTCCTGCATAATAGTCACCAAGTGGTTCAGTTGCATACTGACCAAGAAATACTGAACCGGCATTGTCAAGTTTTCCTATGTATTCCATTGGGTTTTCAAAAAGAACCTCAAGGTGTTCCGGAGCTATATCATTAGCCAGCTGTACAGCATAATCCTTGCTCTTGCATATAATTGCAGCACCAAAGTCTGCAAGCGACTTTTCGATGATTTCTTTTCTTGAAAGATATGTACACTGACGCTTTATTTCTTCATTTGTTCTGTCAACCAGTTCTTCACTTGTTGAAACAAGAATTGCTGAAGCAAGTTTGTCGTGTTCTGCCTGTGACATAAGGTCGGCAGCTACGAATTTTGGATCTGCTGTTTCATCAGCAAGAACTAAAATTTCACTCGGGCCTGCAATCATATCTATATCAACTGTTCCGTAGAGAAGTTTCTTTGCTGTTGCAACAAAGATATTACCAGGTCCGACTATCTTGTCAACCTTTGGAATTTCTTCTGTTCCGAAAGCAAGTGCTGCGATTGCCTGTGCGCCTCCTGCCATGAATACTCTGTCAACTCCGCAGATTGCAGCTGCTACAAGTATATCCTTGTTTGGTGTTCCGTCCTTCAGAGGAGGAGTAACCATTATGATTTCCTCGACACCGGCTATTTTTGCAGGGATTGCATTCATGAGTACGCTTGAAGGATATGCAGCTGTACCACCCGGTACATAAAGACCAACTCTTTCAAGTCCTCTGATACGCTGACCGAGAATTACACCGTTATCCTTAGGCGCAATAAAGCTTTCCGTCTTCTGTCTGTTGTGAAAATCAGCAATATTTTCCTGAGCATTAAGGAGAGCACTTACAAATTCATCATCTGCTTCTGAAAGTGCGTCATTTATTACATCACGAGGAACTTCATAATACTCAGGAAGATTTCCGTCAAATTTTAATGTGTAATTTTTTACTGCCTCATCACCGCTTATGCGAACATTGTCAATTATTTCACTTACTATTTCTGTTACTTTTTTATCCGTTTCAACATTACGTGCCTCCAGCTCCTTAAGAAACTGGAGTTCGTCAGTACCATTGGCATATATTTTCTTTATCATCAGTTTTCACCTTTCACAAAATTACTCAGAAATCTTCTTTTCAATTTTTTCTACCAGCGCCTCAATTTCCTGCTGGCGCATTTTCATACTTACTGTATTTACGATAAGTCTTGCCGCAATCGGAGCAATGTCCTCCTTTACTTCAAGGCCGTTTTCCTTAAGAGTTGTACCTGTTTCAACTATATCTACAATACCGTCTGAAAGATCAAGAAGCGGAGCAAGTTCTACAGAGCCCTCAATCTTTACAATCTCAACGTCCATATTTTTGGTTTCAAAATACGATCTTGCAACATTAGGGTATTTTGTAGCAATTGTTTTTACTCCAAACCCCTCATAGAAATCAACGCCTTTTTTAGCCGCGAGAGCAAATTTGCACTTTCCGAACCCGAGGTTTACGATTTCAAAAAATTTACCCGGCATCTCCATGATCGTATCTTTTCCAACGACACCCATGTCGCATACACCACGATCAACATATGTAATTACATCTGCAGCTTTTGCAAGTACTACCTCAAGATTTGCATCAGGGATATTAAGTATAAGTTTACGGCCTTTTTCATGAACCTCTGTACAGTCAAAGCCGAGACTTTCAAGAAGTCCCACTGTATCTTTTTCAAGACGACCCTTGGTAAGGGCGATTCTTAATGGTTTAGACATTTATAATACACTATCCTTTCGTGTTACCGTTATTATAATTCAGTTACATTTTCGTTTACTACGATTATCTTTTCAATCTTTACATCAGCGGCATATTTTTTTACCTTTTCAAGATCGCTAAAGGCTGCCATCTCAACTGTTCTTCCTTCTTCACGCATCTGTTTTGCAGTCAGAATTGCTTTCATCTCATATCCTTTTTCAGCAAATACAATTGCTTCTACTGATCTTGCAGCAATCTTTTCGTTTTTAAGTTTCACCTTGGTTACAGCATCTACATTTACCGCAAATCCTGTGGCAGGAACATCGTAGCCGAATTCAGCAATGAGCTTGTCATAACGTCCGCCTGAAAGAACCGGTTCTCCGTATCCTTCTATGTAACCCTTGAGTATAACACCAGTATAGTAATCATTCTTATTTACCATACCAAGATCAACTGTAATCTTTCCTTTGCATCCGAGCTTTTCAACTTCGTGGAAGAGCTCCTTTAGTTTTAAAAGGACTGCATCTGTATTCTCATCAGAGAATAGTTTTGAAGCCTTTTCAAAAACTTCTTCACCACCGAAAAGACGAGGGAGCATCTTAAGAGCTTTTGTAACATTATTTTTTCCTATATTGTCAAGAATGTCGTTAAGAGCCGGATAGTTTTTAGTTTCTATAAAGTTGCGGATTGTTTCCTTCATATTATCATCAACATCAAGCTGATTCATAAGTTCATTGAAAAATCCGATATCTCCGATTTCCAGTGAGAAATTACCAGGACTGCATTTGTCAAGTACAGCTGCAGCAGTTTCAATCACCTCAAGATCTGCAATTTTTTCTGAAGAACCAATAAGTTCTATACCTGCCTGTACTACCTGGTCACTTCTGCCTCTCATCTGTGTGCTGACATTATATGCACACTGATTGTAGCAGAGTCTGAGTGGAAGAGTAGCCTCCTTAAGTCTTGTAGCAACAACTCTTGCTATAGGCATTGTTGATTCAGGTCTCAATACGAGGAGTCTTCCCTTGCGGTCTACAAGTTTATATAAATCTTCCTGAGGAAAATGTCGTGATCTCAGATTAAAAACATCAAAAAATTCGAGTCCAGGGGTTATTATCTCACTATATCCTCTGCTATAAAACTGTTCGGATATTGTTCTTTCAACATTTTTTCTCATCACGCACTCTTTAAACAAGAGATCGTTTGTTCCTTCCGGTGTGATTAAATCGTAGTTTTTCATTTTAATCCTCATTTCTTTTAATTTTATATAAACTAAAACACTTTAGTGTGCTAACATGCTACTATGATACCATAATATCTTTGAAAAGTCAATAGTACATACCTTATTTATTTCTTGTTTCAACAAGAATTTTAACGGACAATACCAGCAAAACCAACACAGTACCAGTAAAATATCCTGCAAAATCAATTACTACGTCTCTGACACTTGAGCCACGAAACGTATAAATCTGAATGAATTCATCAATAACTGCAGCAATCACAGCAAACGAAAGCGAATTATAAAAATGCTGGATTTTCATTTTTCTGCTTAATTTCATACCAGTGGTTACAGCAGTTCCCAGCAGCAGATACTCAGTAAAATGAGCAATTTTTCTGACATGTGACTTAAAAAAAACTGTAAGCGTGTTTTCCGGACCAAGCAGATCGGAAAGCCACGAAGAAACTACCTCAAGCACTTTATTGCTTTTGGCATATGATTCGTTAGGATGATCAAAGGAGTTTGACCATATAAAAATAAGAATAAGAAAGGTCAGTACATACAAAAGTGCTTTTTTGGTACCGATTCTTTCTTTTATCTGAGAAATATTCATCTTGTTGTTCACTTCCTGATTTTAGTAAGAACTATGTTATATATATCTTTGTTAATTATAACATAAAATGAAATATACATCAAGGAAAAATTGAATGTAAACATCTGTATTTATCTAAAAAATAATTAAGTATAAAAACATCCGGAAAATATCTCTATCTTCCGGATGTCTGGGTTTAGTTTAGTATTTGAAAATAATGAAGTAAAATATTATTTCTTAGATCTTGTCTATCTTTTTCTTAACAAACTGGAGAACTCTTGTAAGGTCAGTTAAATCTATCACTCCGTCATTATTAACGTCAGCAGCCTTTTCCTGTTTGTCATTGAATTCATTTTCGCGAAGAATTCTGAGTGCAATTATTGAAAGGTCAGTCATATCAACTACACCGCTATCATCAACGTCACCGAGCATTATTTCTTCTGCTGCTGCAGTAGTTGTTGTTTCAGTTGTAGTTGTAGTTGGTTCTGTAACTGTGGTTTCTTCTGTTGTTGTCACAGTTGTAACCTCTGTTGTTGTAGTTGTTTCTTCTGTAGTAGTTGTTTCTTCTGTTGTTGTTTCTGTTACTGTTGTAGTTGTTGTCGGCTCTGTTACAGGAGGTTCTACAGGTGTTGTTGCTTTATCAGCAGTAAGAACATCTGCAATAAGAGCCGTAAGAGGTGAATTCCAGTAAATTGTTACTTCGTTTGTTGAGTAGCTGTCTGCGTGGTCAATATAGCACTTTGCAGGAGCTGCATCCTTAAGATAGGCTTTTGCAGTATTGTCTTCAAGTGCTGCGTCAGGACCGCCTACAAGCATACCAGGAACAGTCTTACCAGCAGCTCTTGATGGTCTGTGGTGAGGATTTTCTGAACAAACTGTACCAAAACCTGTTACGAAACAATTTCCGAGTGGATTTTTACCAAGAAGGTAGTTGAGCTGTTCAGCAGCTGCTTCTTTGTAGCCCTTGCCTGAATCAATTTTTTCTGCAAGGCTGAAAAGCATACCATAGTTAGCTACATCCATATTACATCCCCAGAAATATTTCTGGATGTCATTTTTAGCATCTATGCCAAGAGCCTCACCATATGGATTTTCCTTCTGTGAAAGTGTGAGAAGTCTGTTTGCTCTGTCAAGAATAGCAGCTTCAATTTTTGACTTTAATTCAGCATTCTGCTTTGAGCTGTCCATTGAAAGGTATGCAAATGAACCATATTCACCCATATCTGACCAGCCAAGACCTGTCTGTGCAGCAAGCTGCTTAACAACATCTTCATACTTGCTTTCACCTGTAGCACTAAACATCTGAGCTGCAGCCCAGTATCTTTCGTCCTTGTCATTATTTTTGAAGTCAGCATAGTCACCTGTTGTGATATCTACCTTAGGGTCAACGAATACATAGTTAGGATTTGCTTCAAGATATCCCCATGCAGCCTTTGCAGCGTCAAGACACTTGTCAGCAAAATTCTTGTCGATGTCCTTAAAGTTTTCGTAAGCCATAGCCATTGAAGCACAGAAGTCAGCTGTTGCTGTAGATGATACAGGTGTTACAATAAGTTCTCCTGTTTCATCTTCAGGCATAACTGTTCCAGGGAATTCAGCACATGTAACCTTGTGGTAAACACCACCTGAATTTTTATCCTGCATCTTGAGCATCCATTCGAGTTCATAACGTGCTTCATCAAGAATATCAGCTACGCCGTTTCCACTTTCCGGAATACCTGTTGAATCACTGAAAAGATCCTTGTTTTCCTGATATGCGATAAAGAGGTCAGCAATTGTCTTTGCTGCAGGAACTACATATCTGCCATAGTCACCAGCATCATGCCAGCCGCCTGTTACATCAATTTTTTCATTTGTCTTATAAATTGTAGCCATTGAATTATGGCATGCCGGATGTTTGATAGATGTGCTGTTTACTTCACATCCGCATCTCTGTGTGTAGAGCATATATACTGTTTCATCAAGAAGATCGTTGTATACATTTTCTCCGATTTCGAATTCATATGACTTTGCGTTGCCCCATACAACTGCATATTTGCCAGGTGTCTTTACTGAGCTGAAATCCGCATAGTAGTTTGTTTCAGCTGCAGATCTGTTTTCTACAGCTCCTGAAATCTTTCCTTCGAACACTTCATTGCCTGAAGCGTCAACTACCTTAAATGAATCTGAGAGCTTTTCTCCGCGGAGTACTGCAACTTTATTTGCTTCAGGAAGATATCCAAGCTGATTTGTAAGAATTGGAGCTTCTTCCTTCTGGAATGCGCTGTAGTCAACCTGGCTGTCATCAATAACTTCAACCTTAATGTTGTCTACATAGAAGTGATGTGCACCAAGATTCTTGCCGGCATCCTTTTTCTGATTACCCATATTGAAGCAGAGTTTTGAACAGATGTCTGAATCTTCTTCCATTACAAATTCTTTTTCTACAGTCTGCCATTCTGTAGTTACATTGCATTCTGTCCATACATATGAACGGTAATCACCGCCGTCCATCTGAATCATACATTCTGTGTATCTCTCAACATCACTCTTAATGTCGTAACTTAACTTGTACACACCATTCTTGTAAAGCGGGATAATCGGATGGTTAAGCTGTACACCGTAGTTAAGTGTACCAACATTCTGAATAGAAACATCAAGAGCTCCGTTGCTTGATGTCATTGTAGCTACTGCACCACCTGCAAGGTAAAGACCATATCCCTTTGTTGAGCTGCAGTCAGGTGTCTCTATTAAATTAGTTCCGACTTTACTTGTTGCTGCATATACGATACTATCTGAAACCTTCAAATCAGATACTGTTGATGGCACGAAAGAACTGCCAAGCATTGCTGCTGAAAGGCAAATTGAAATAGCCTTTACTGCGATTTTGTTCATTAAAATCATCCTCCAAAATTTTTGCTACACAAAACCACCTGATTACAGGCTAAAAAAAGATGGTATTTTGTGCAACAATCCATTTAATTTATTTTTGTTAAAAACCAATAAAATATAGCCTGTATTATAAACCACCATTGTTAATGATTTTATTATACAGCATATGATTATGGTTTTCAATGATTTATTGTGCAAAATTTATTGACTATTATGCAAACAAATCAGTGCACATCAAAAAAGCTGATGGAAATATATTGTTCCATCAGCTATATAATGAAAATTGTATTATTGTTTATATCTTTGAATCAATTCGGTAAACTGCTTAGAGTACTTTTCCGCCTTTGCCTCACCGACACCTGAAACATTCAGAAATTCATCCCTGTTTACAGGCATTTTTCGGCACATATCCCTCAACGCTGCATCTGCAAATACAATATACGCCGGTACTCTTGCCTCCATTGCAAGCTGGTTTCTCAAAACCCGAAGTTCACTGAACAGCTTATCATTTATATCATATTCTGGGGAAGAATATGAGGCCTTTCCTTTTTCTGCAGATCTTCGCATTTCTTTAGGGAGTTTCATTGATACTTTTTGATTTCCTTTCAGAATATCTGCAGATTCAGCAGTAAGTTTTACAACAGAATACTCATCATCAGTCTGCGCAAGAAAGGATTTTTCTATAAGATAATCCATTATCATACGAATTCTGTGAACCGGGACATCTGACATAATACCGTATGTGGAGAGTGTATTCAGCCCCTGTGAAATGATTTTACTGCTTTTGCTGCCATGGAGAATATCAATAATAGTAACTCTGCCAAAACTTCTTTTCCTCTGCGCAACACGATAGACGCATGAAACTATCTTCTGGGATTCAGTTGTTACATCAACCGTTTCAAAATTTGAATTACAGTTGCTGCAGTTTCCACAGAACGAAGATGTTTTTTCACCAAAATATCTGAGCATATATTCCCTGAGGCACTCATTGGTTGTACAGTAAAAAGTCATAAGTTTAAGGCGTTCTCTGTCTTTTTCCCTTACAGATTCCTTCATCTCTTCTGTAAAATCTTCATTAGTATCATTTCCCTTTTCTATCAGAAACTGATTGAGTTTTACATCAGCACCGCTGTACAGCAAAGTACACTCAGCCGGTTCACCATCTCTTCCTGCCCTGCCGACCTCCTGATAATAACTTTCCAGGTTTTTCGGCATGTTGTAATGAATAACAAAAGAAACATTTGACTTATCAATGCCCATCCCAAACGCATTTGTAGCAACCATAACAGTTTTCCTGTCGTAGATAAAATCATCCTGATTCATGCCTCTTTCTTCATCAGACAGTCCAGCATGGTATCTGGTAGCTGAATATCCTTTTTCAATCAGAAAATCACATACTTCCTCAACATTTTTTCTTGTTGAACAATATACTATTCCACTCCGGCCATTGTAAGCTTTCAGGAGCTTAATTAATGTATCATCCTTTTTCTTCGGACGTTCCACAGCAAAACGAAGATTTTTACGGTCAAATCCGGTTGTTACAACATAAGGATTATTCTGCCTGAGAATAAGACTGATATCCTCCCTGACTTCTTTTGTAGCTGTTGCAGTAAACGCACTAAGCACCGGCCTGTATGCAAGTTTTTCCATAAACTCAGATATTTTCAGATAGCTTGGCCTGAAATCCTGTCCCCACTGAGATACACAGTGAGCTTCATCAACTGTAACCATAGAAATTTGAACGTTTTCTGATAATCTGAGAAAATCATCAGCTGATAATCTCTCAGGAGCCACATATATTATTTTGTATTCAGAATTAGCCGCCCTATCCATCGTTCTGAAATATTCAGCCGCCGATAATGAACTGTTAATATATGCAGCACTTATTCCTGATTCACGCAGAGAAATGACCTGGTCCTGCATAAGTGAAATAAGCGGAGAAATAACCAGCGTTATTCCTCCCATCATAAGTGCAGGTACCTGATAACAAATAGATTTTCCTGCACCTGTTGGCATAATTCCGAGAACATCCCGCCCCGAAAGAATCTGATTAATTATTTCTTCCTGTCCCTCACGAAATTTCCTGTGACCAAAATGCTTTTTCAATACCTCATGCTTTTCCAATATCATCTCTCCGTTTATTTTTTATTTATCTGAATTATCTTTTTTATTTTTCTTACCTGAAGACTTTATGGCTGATTTGAGAACGCTAATCATTCCAATAAGTGCGAGCAAACCAACTACGCCAACACCAATCCATGCAAAGATGTCTCTTGCTTTATCAATAAAACTCTTTTCATCATCTGATTCAGTTTTATTAGATTTTTCTTCATCGCTGCTCTTATCAGTATCATTATTTTTCTTAGTAGTTGTATTTTTCTTCGTTACTTTTGTTTCTTCCTTATCTTTATCTTTTTCATCATCTTTTTCATTTTCATCACTACTGTCATCATACTTAAGATCCATTACTTCCCTGTCTGATTCTGTAGTGAGGAAACCAGCCATCCATGCAAGAGGAGCGTTCCAGTTTATTGTACATTCATTTGTACACCATGCTTCAATATGATCAACATAACATAGCTGCGGAGGATTTTCTCCCGGCACCCATCCGAGTCCCTTTACCCATGGATCCTGAAGTCCGGAGTTTGGTCCGCCGACAAGTACACCATCCGGAGCTGAAGGGAACTGATCATCTACCTGATTAGACCACCAGCGGTGGTGTGGATTTTCCGATGTATGAGTGCCGTATCCAGTTACATAGCTAATATCAAGCGGGTTTCTTCCCATGATATAGTCCATTGCCTCTGTAGCCCCATAAAGATATTCTTCATTTCCTGTAAGATCATACGCATATGCCATTACAATTGCAGAATTTACAATAAATGAGTTTGAACCCCATGGATATCCCTGAATCTTATCTCCTGATTTTGTAACAACTGTTGAAGTTTTTATCGGTACTCCATACCCCTGTTCAGATTCAATGCCGATAAATTCTTCCGCAGTTTTTTCAAACGATTCAGTTACTTCTTTCAGTTCCTCATCAGAAAATCCTTCTTTTACAGTAGCGATTGAAATCGTTCCGAGTGCTGCAACATTTCCCCAGTCCATCGCACCTATTGTATCAATCGCTTCTCCTCCGTTTAATTCAGAGCCAACAGTAAAACAGTAGTCAGAATCTTTTAGATCTTCATAATAATCCTTGTTCCCTGTTGCAAGGTAAAGTTCAGCAGCTGCCCAGTAAAATTCATCATCTGCATTGTCATCTCCATAAGCACCACCACCGATAGCTTCGTCAAGAGGCGCAAACATATCAGGATTTTTCTTTGCTGCTTCATATGCTTTTTCTGCTGCTTCAAGACATTCTTCTGCAAAACTCTTGTCAAAATCTTTCCAGAGCCTGTATCCCTGAGCTGCACAAGCTGCAAAGTTAAGTGTTGCTGTTGTCGTAGGAGGCTTTATTATACGTTCCTTATCATCATCTGCAGGAGCAACCGCAAGACCTGTCCATTTTTCGTCGTGAACTTTGTGATGAACCATTCCGGCATATTCGTAATTATCAGGAACCATCATAGATTTCATCCATTCAAGTTCAACCCTTGCTTCATCAAGAATATCCGGGATACCATTTCCGCTTTCAGGAATATTAAGAGCTCCGTCTCCGTAAAGATCCTGATTTACACCATCAGTACAGATTGCTCTTTCATACTGATTCTGCATTGTCCAAAGTGAAATGCCGCCGTTTACTACGTATTTTCCATGATCGCCGGCATCATACCAGCCTCCTGTAACATCAAGTGAATAGCTGTCCTTATATCCCCATACAAGTTCTGTAGAGCAGTTATCAGGTTTATGACCAGCAGCTCTTGCAAGTGAATCTGCATCTCCCGAAGAGATGAATTCACTTAAAATATCCTCACCGCTTCGGTTCTGATAAAAATAGTTTAATGCGTCGTATAGCAAATTGGAATAAAGGTTTTCCTTTATTGAAAATTCGCGGCTCTGAGCATCACCTGCAACAAGATAGTAGCCATCACCTGATTCATCAAATTCTGAAAAATCTATAATATGTACTTCATCACCTGAATCGCTGTCTTCTCCCATAGGACTTGTTTTTCCTTCAAAAACCTCGTCTCCGTCTTCGTTATATAGTTTAAAATCTATAGCTTTTGAAGATTCTGATATGAGAGTTGCTTTTTTTGAACCTGACGGAAAATAACCCAGCTGATTTGTAAGAATCTCGGATCTTTCCCATTCATCATCATGTTTATAGTCATTGGCGTTACTTGTTTTGTCAAAAAGTGACATATTATCAAAAGTTATAACTGTACCAGCAGGAAAACATCCTCCCTGTGTATACTGTCCGTCACCGCCAAGATGAAAAGCCCATTCGGCAACATCAAGACTCTGTGATGTAGTAAAGTTCATTTTTACCCTTTTTGTCTCACCGGCACCAATCTGAATCATACCCCAGTTAGCACCAAAATCTCCGTCATTTGTATTACTGTGCCAGAGTTCAACATCACCATCAAGATTGCCTATCTTAGTATAGTACTGTCCGGCATTGCTAGCTGTGATTTCATACGATATTTCGTACTGATGACCAGCCTCTATCTTAAGACCTCTGTGTCTGAACTGACAGTCCCATCTGTCTTCACCACCGTTTGAAGCTCCGCCCGGATTTACAATGGTAATCTGATATTTACCATCTTTTAGTTCAAACTCCATCTTACCGGTTTCCGACTCACAGATATGCCATGGCAGACCTACTCCGTCGTCGAAGTCTGTCTGGCCAAGCTGTTCGCCGGCATTTACCACATTAATGTTTTCCCATGGTCCTGCATAGGAAGCACAGATTGAAAGTGCCATAATACCTGCAATCGCTGCAGATGTAATCGATTTATTTTTTTTCATCAGACCTAATCCTTCCTGACTTACAGTGAATATCGTAGCAAACATAATATTCACTTCATTTTTTTCGAATTTACACATTGAACTGATTATTGTAAAACTAATACGCACAATAAAATCAATACATTATTATTATAATATCTTGTAAATACAAAAGTAAATAGGAAGA
>JAEDJV010000003.1 GCA_016296165.1 Oscillospiraceae bacterium
CAACTGTGATAATAACACACACTATAATAACTGCAGGATATCCGTATCTGAAAGTTAATTCCGGCATGTTTATAAAATTCATACCATACCATCCGGCGATAAGGGACAGAGGCATGAATATTGCAGTTACCAGGGTGAATATTTTCATCAGGTTATTTGTCTGGATATCAAGCTGTGCCTGATAGGATTCTCTTATCTGTGTTACATATTCCCTCAGATTGATAACATTTGCAAGCAGCTTTTCCACACGGTTCTGGATTATTCCGAAATAATGAATGTAATCTTCTGAAAGGACACCGTTTTCGTTATCACAGATATCCTCAAATACTGAGCTGAGCTGTTCATAGTATTTTTTCATGCACAGAATCTGCTGACGAAAATCAACAATTCTGCCAAGTGTGCTTTCATCAACCTGCTTGAGTATCTGTTCGTCCATATCATTCATTTCATCCTCAAGATCCTCGAGAATTTTTATGTCGCCCTTAAACAGATTGCGGTAGAAAAGATACAGTGAACGTTCGTTGGTTTCAGCTTCACAGAAAGCTGAAACCGCTTTTTTAATAATTACCTCCGCTATAAGTATATCACATATTCTAATTTAATTCAAAGTAAAAATATTTATGACGTCCACTATAATTAGACTAAAAGTAATCCGTGACAGAAAAAAGCAGTCGTTTTACCAGTAAAGATAATGGAAAACGACTGCTCATTTTTTATTTTTTAATGTTCAGATTAATAATTTTCTTTGCGAACTTCAAAATATGCCTGTGGATGATTGCATACCGGACATACCTCAGGAGCCTCGAGACCAACTACTACATGTCCGCAGTTACGGCATTCCCACATTGTAACTCCACTCTTCTTGAATACTTCCATAGCTTCAACATTCTTTAGGAGAGCACGGTATCTTTCTTCATGCATTTTTTCAATAGCTGCAACGCCTCTGAACTGAGCTGCAAGTTCAGTAAATCCTTCTTCTTCAGCTTCCTTTGCCATACGTTCATACATATCTGTCCATTCAGCGTTTTCGCCTTCAGCGGCATGCAGGAGATTTGCAGGAGTATCGCCAAGTTCTCCGAGAGCCTTGAACCACAGTTTCGCATGTTCTTTTTCATTTTCAGCAGTCTGAAGGAACAGAGCTGCAATCTGCTCATAACCTGCTTTTTTTGCTACAGAAGCGAAATAAGTGTATTTGTTTCTTGCCTGAGATTCACCGGCAAATGCTTCCCAAAGATTTTTTTCAGTTTTTGTTCCAGCGTATTTGTTTGACATAGTTTTTTCCTCCGTTTTAATAATAATTTTTTCAAAATCTGATGCAGGATGTTTGCAAAGAGGACAGATGAAATCCTGCGGAATTTCATCGCCTGTATATTCATATCCGCAGACAGTACATCTCCAGATAGTTTTTCCGTCTTCTGTAGTACCGACCTTCTTAGGCTGTGGTTTGATATTTTTCAGATAATATTCATATGTCGCTGAAGAATCTTCACTCAAAACTTCCATATCTGTAATCTCACCTATAAACATTGTGTGCGAATTCAAATCTTCAGTTTTGTCGACTTTTACAGAAAAATATGCATTTGTCCCCTGATTGATATAGCTGATTCCGTTTGCGCTTCTGCTATAGTTACTGTAGTCAGCAAATTTGTTTACTTCACTTCCAGACTGGAAACCAAAATGCTTAAATAATTCAAATGTCGCTTTCTGACTGATAACAGATACATTAAACTCACCTGTTTTCATAATCATGTCATGAGTATAGTTTGATTTGCTGACACATATACTCATCTGGTTTGGCGCAGAAGCGGCCTGTATTGCTGTATTTATTATACAGCCGTTGTCCTTTTCGTTATCTTTTGCTGTGAGAACAAAGAGACCATAGCTTAATTTGTACATAGCTTTTTTGTCCATTAATACGCATCCTTCTTTCTTTATTTTTTATACTGCAAAAATTATACTCCAGATTAATCATATATAAAAATGGAGTATACCCATAATATTATTATCGACAGTTTCATAGAAAATTCAATATAATTATTTTTTATTTTTATATTAAATTACTATCAGCGGTCTTCGTTATTGGAAATCTTTTTTTTATTGCGGTTTTTTAAACTTACGACTGATGGCTTCATTAAGATTATATTTCAGAAATTATTGAATATTCATTATTAAATCCGATAAATATAAATATATCAATAAATATTAAGGGTGTATTTTTATGAAAGAAATAATTAGCAGAGCAAAAGAAATCATTGCAGAAACAGTAGAAAACCGCAGGTTTTTCCACACAACTGCAGAAGTCGGACTTGATATGCCAAAGGCACAGGAGTTCGTTATTAACAAACTGAAAGAATATGGTCTGAAACCTGAAAAATGCGGTCATGGAGTAACTGCAGTTCTGGGGAACGGTTCACCGGTACTGTTGCTTCGGGCAGATATGGATGCACTTCCCATGAAGGAAATGAGTGGGGAGGAATTTGCGTGTACAAATGGTCATGCTCATGCATGTGGTCATGACTTTCACGCTGCGATGCTTTTAAGTGCTGCAAAAATTTTAAAGGAAAGGGAACCGGAACTTAACGGTACCGTAAAGTTTATGTTTCAGCCTGCCGAGGAGACTTTTGAAGGCAGCAGAGACATGGTTGAAAACGGAATACTGGAGAATCCTCACGTTGATGCAGCCCTTGCGTTTCATGTTGCACCGGGAAAAGTAAAACCCGGACTGTTTATGTATAACAGTGGAAAAGTAATGATGAATTCCGTTGACGGATTTCGGATAGATATAAAAGGAAAGGGCGGACATGGGGCATATCCGAATCTGTCAGTAGATCCTTTGCATATTGCGACTAAGATTTTTATGGCGCTTGAATCACTTATTGCACGTGAAGCTAATCCTGAGAAGACCTGTGTATTAACAATAGGACAGATACATGGTGGCAATGCGGCTAATATTATTCCGGATTCTGCTTTTATGGAGGGAACACTGCGTACAAATGATAAAGATGAACGTGAGAAACTGGTTCGCAGAATAACTGAGATTTCTACGGGAATTTCCTCATTGTGCGGCGGAACAGCAGAAGTGACAAAACTGTCAGATGTTCCTCCTCTTATCTGTAACGAGGAACTTACCGAAAAGATGGCAGGTTATATGAATGAGCTTGAGATGTTTAAACCGGTTCAGGATATGAGGGCAAATGCTTCTGAAGATTTTGCAGTTATTGCTGAGAAAGTTCCATCCGTCTTCATGTATCTATCTGCCGGATTTGATGATGAACGCGGAAATTTTTCGGCGCATAATCCGAGAGTTCTGTTTAATGAGGATGTTTTACCTTTAGGAACTGCCAGCCTTGTTTACTGTGCTGTACGCTGGCTGCAGGATTACCGGAAATAAAATAATATATTGATATAAACATTGATTTTGAATAAAAAATATGCTATGATAATTGTATGAACAAATGATGGAGATGTATAATAATGAAAATTAAATTCAATACCAAGTACAATACTATCGCGTTTTATACAGTTGTTGTATTTGCAATATGTATTGTGCTTGTACTTCTTGCTTTCAGACTTGGAACATTTATTGCTGCTATAAGGCGCATTATGACCGCTATATCTCCGGTAATATGGGGATTTATTATAGCCTATATTATGTCGCCTATAGTGAGAAAAACAGAAGAATTTCTGGAGAAAAAAGTTTTCCATAAAAAAAAGCATGAAAAAATAAGACGATCATTAAGTATTGTTACCGCTTCGCTCATTGGCATTGCATTAATTGTAGGACTCATTGCAATGGCAGTTCCACAGATAATTGACAGTATATCAACACTTTTCAATAATATGCCTGATTATCTGAATTCTCTTTATGATTCGATAATCGGATTTTTAAAAAAGAATCCGGAAATTAGTCATCAGGTTACCGAATGGATAGAACAGCAGTTTGAAAATATTGAAGATATTATTCTTGGCTGGATTACAGATCTGAGACCTACTTTTGAAAAATACATTATCCTTCTTAAGGACGGATTGTTGAATTTTCTTGTTGGTGTTAAAGACTTTTTTCTGGGATATATCGTATCGGTTTATCTTCTGTTCAGCAAAGAACATTTTATACTGCAGTTTAAGAAATTATGCTATGCTCTTCTTCCAAAGAGAGTTTATGATGTTCTCATGGTTAAGGGTACGCATGCAAACAAAATATTCAGCGATTTCCTTGTAGGAAAAGCACTGGATTCATTTCTGATAGGAATGTTTTGTTTTATTATTCTGGTTATTTTCCAGATTCCAAATGCTATGCTGATTAGTTTTATTATAGGCGTAACAAATATGATACCGTTCTTCGGACCTTTTATCGGAGCTATTCCTTCGGCTCTTCTTGTTCTCCTTACTTCTCCGGGGAAAACAATTCTTTTTGTCATTATCGTTTTGGTTCTTCAGCAGTTTGACGGAAACATACTTGGACCAAAGATCCTTGGAAACAAGCTTAATCTTCCAACATTCTGGATTATGTTTTCGATATTCTTCTTTGGAAATCTTTTTGGGTTTATCGGAATGCTGGCAGGTGTACCGATTTTCGCGGTTATCTATACTCTTACAAAGGAATTTGTTGATGAACGAATCCGGGTAAAAAATTATGAGTTATTAAAAAAAGGATTGGATAGTGATATTGAAGAAATAAATGAGGTTCCCGAAGAACCTTTCTAAAAAAATCACCCTTTACTGCGTTAACGGTACGCAGTAAAGGGTGTATTTTTATTTCATTTCAAAAGCACCAGTATAAAGTCTGTAATAGAATCCCTGAGCAGCCATGAGCTGTTCATGGTTTCCGCGTTCAATAATACGGCCATGTTCCATGACCATAATCATATCAGAGTTCTTGATTGTCGAAAGTCTGTGAGCAATTACAAATACTGTACGTCCTTTCATAAGAGCATCCATACCTTTCTGAACCATAACTTCAGTTCTCGTATCAATAGAGCTTGTAGCTTCATCAAGAATCATGAGAGGAGGGTTTGAGATTGCTGCTCGTGCAATCGAGATAAGCTGTCTCTGTCCCTGAGAAAGATCAGATCCATCGCCCTTTATCATGGTATTGTATCCGTTTGGAAGCATTCGGATAAAGTCATCGGCGTTTGCCAGTTTTGCAGCTGCAATACATTCTTCATCAGTAGCATCAAGTTTTCCGTATCTGATATTATCCATTACGGTACCACTAAAAAGATTAACATCCTGAAGAACTACTCCAAGTGAATGACGAAGGTCCGACTTTTTTATCTTGTTAATGTTTATATTGTCATATCTGATTTTTCCATCGGCTATGTCATAGAAACGATTTATAAGATTTGTTATTGTTGTTTTTCCTGCACCGGTGGAGCCAACAAGGGCAATTTTCTGACCTTTTTGGGCTGTAAGTGATATGTTGTTTAACACGATTTTTTCAGGAGTATATCCAAAGTCAACATTGTCAAAAACGATATTACCTTCCAGTGGAGTGTATGTTGTAGTTCCGTCTCCGTGTTTGTGTTTCCATGCCCATGTTCCTGTACGTACAACACTTTCGATGATCTGACCGTTTCTGTAAGTTGAGTTTACAAGTTCAACATATCCGTCGTCACTTTCAGAAGGTTCATCGAGTATATCAAAAATTCGTCCTGCACCGGCAAGTGCCATTACAACGGAATTGATGTGCTGTGAAACCTGTGAAATGCTTTGACAGAACTGTCTTGTCATACCCAGATATGTTACAATTACAGATATTGTTAATGTTGTTTCCCCGGTAAAAATTGAACTTATTGATGGATTATACCAGTGGTTAAGCATTATTGTACCACCGAGAAAAGCAACAAGAACGTATAGTATATTTCCGATATTACCCATTATAGGCATAAGGATATTTGCGAAATTATTAGCGTTTGTGGCATCCTGGCAAAGTTGTTCATTTATTCTGTCAAAATCATGTTTTGAGGCTTCTTCATGACAGAAAACTTTAACTACTTTCTGACCATGAATCATTTCTTCAATATAACCCTCTGTTTTACCGAGTGAAGCCTGCTGTCTGATAAAATATTTTGCTGAGTTTCCGCCGATTTTTTTAGATACAAAAGACATAGCAATCACACCGACAATCATAAGAAGTGTCAGCCATATACTATAGTACAGCATAATAAATACAAGAGCCGCAATTGTAAGTGCAGAGGAAACAACAGTTGGAAGAGCCTGAGATATAAGCTGCCTTAAAGTATCGATATCATTTGTATAATGGGACATTATATCCCCATGATTATGTGTGTCGAAGTATTTTATCGGCAGGCTCTGCATTTTAGCGAACAATTTTTTTCTGAGTCGGTAAAGGAATCCCTGAGTGATGATTGCTCCGATTCTGGTGTAGGCAAAGGCTGATATCAGACCAATAGCAAAGACGCCGGACATTGCAAGAATCAACTTCAGAAGTGCAGGGAACTGCTCTTTATATACCTGGATAAACTGAGCAGATTCTGTATAATTATTTGCTTTTATTGTTTTATAACCTTCGGTAATTATTGTTGTTATTCTTTCAATAAAAATCGCAGGTGAAGTACCGACAAGAGCAAATACTATCATTGATACAAACATTAATATCAAAGAATTTTTGTATTCTTTGAAAATAAGCTTTATAAGTCGTCCGAGAACTCCTTTTTTTACCGTCGGTCTGCCCTGAGGACCTCTGCCCGGAGGAGGACCACTCTGGGGACCTTTACCTGGAGGAGGACCACTCTGGGGACCTTTACCTGGAGGAGGACCACTCTGAGGACCTTTACCTGGAGGAGGACCACTCTGAGGACCTCTGCCTGGAGGAGGACCACTCTGAGGACCTCTGCCTGAAGGAGGAACCTGAGGATTAGGAGTCTGAACAGAAGGTTTGGTTTGCTGATTAACAGAAGGATTAACGTTTACCTGATTCTGAGCCGCATAAGGGTTGAAGGCCTGAGGATTAGGGGCCTGAACAGAAGGTCTAGGCTGCTGATTAACAGAAAGATTAGCGTTTACCTGATTCTGAGCCGCATAAGGGTTGAATGCCTGAGGATTAGGAGCCTGAACAGAAGGTCTGGTTTGCTGATTAACAACAGGAATAACGTTTACCCGATTCTGAGCCGCATAAGGGTTGAAGGCCTGAGGGTTAGGCAACTGAACAGTAGTTTTAGATTCTGGTTTTACGGAGATATTATCCTGAATTTTGTCCAGTATGGCGTTTTGTACGTCATTTGTTAGTGCATCCTGTGGTGAGAACGGTTGATTCCTGGAAATCGAAACTTCCTGATTTTGTTTTTTCGGAACAGCATCAGGGTTGTGCGGAACGAACTTTATACCGGAATTAGTGTATACAGGAAAAGTTCCGGCGTTCTCTTCGGTACTGGAATTCAGAATATTGTTATTATTAGGAGCAGGGGAAGAAGGAGCGAATGGTGAATTATTAAATTTATTATCCATTTAAACTGCCTCCTTTTACCTGAGATTCATATACTTCACGATATATAGAATTTGTCATGAGAAGTTCATTGTGAGTTCCCATACCTTTTATCTGACTGTTATCCATTACAATGATGAAATCGCATTCCTGAACTGAAGAAATACGCTGGGCAATTATTATTTTTGTTGTATTAGGAATTTCTTCACGGAAAGCCTTTCTTAATAAAGCGTCAGTTCTTGTATCTACAGCACTTGTTGAATCATCCAAAATAAGAATTTTTGGTTTTTTCAATAGTGCACGTGCTATGCACAGACGTTGCTTTTGTCCGCCGGAGACGTTTGTACCGCCCTGTTCTATATACGTGTCATATTTCTCCGGAAATCCCTGTATAAACTCATCAGCCATAGCAAGCCGGCATATATGTTCTATTTCGGCATCAGAAGCATCCGGGTTACCCCATCTCATGTTTTCTTTTATTGTACCGGAGAAGAGAACATTTTTCTGAAGTACTACCGCTACTTCATTTCTGAGAGTTTCCAGGTCGTAGTTTCGTACATCTGTTCCGCCTACAAGAACTCGTCCTTCCGAAACGTCATAAAGTCTGGAGATAAGATTAACAAGAGTTGATTTTGAAGATCCGGTTCCGCCTATAATTCCAACTGTCTGTCCCGGATGTATATGAAGATTTATATTATTCAGAGCATAATTATTGTTTCCGTCATATCTGAAATATACGTTTTCAAAATCAATACTGCCGTCACGTACATTCATAACCGGATTATCAGGATTTTTTATTGTGGTTTCTTCAGAAAGAACTTCAGAAATACGCTGGGCTGATTCAATTGACATAGTAACCATAACAAAAATCATAGAAACCATCATCAGACTCATAAGAATCTGGATTGAATATGTCATCATACCTGAAAGTGTACCGACACTTACACTTGCACCATTGGTCGAGATTGCAATCTTTGAACAGAAAAATGAAATGAGTATCATTATAACGTAGATAGCCAGCTGCATCATAGGTGTATTTAGTGCAATCAAAACTTCTGCTTTTGTGAAATCATTGCATACATCTTTTGCGGCTGCGTTAAATTTTTCTTTTTCAAAGTCTTCTCTTACAAAAGATTTAACAACACGCATACCTTTAATGTTTTCCTGTACAGATTCATTAAGTTTGTCGTATTTTTTAAATACTCTTACAAACACAGGTCTGACAACACTTATAATTTTAAAAAGACCAAATCCGAGAATTGGTACTACAACTGCAAATATCAGAGATAATTTTCCGCCGAGTTTTATTGACATAACAAATGCGAAAATAAGCATAAATGGACATCGTACCGCAATTCTGATAATCATCATAAAAGCGAATTGTACATTGTTTACATCTGTTGTCATTCTTGTTACAAGACTTGAAGAGGAAAATTTATCGATGTTCGAAAATGAAAAGTCCTGTATCCTGTAGAACATATCATGTCTGAGATTTTTTGCAAATCCGCATGCAGCTATTGCACAGTAGTGTCCGGATAAAATACCAAAACTAAGGGAGAATATTGCTATAACAACAAGAAATAATCCATATTTTGTAATAACATCCATTCCGCATCCGTCCTGAATTTTATTAACCAGATCTGCAATCAGGAGTGGAAGGATACATTCAAGTACAACTTCTAAAGATACAAAAAGTGGTGTAAGTATTGTAGCTTTTTTGTATTCACGAATACACCCGACAATTTTTTTTATCATAAAAACATCCTTTCTGAGAATATTTAAAGTAAACAACGGACGAATATTTTGTTTACCAGCAAACGTCAGACGAAACATACAACAAATATTATACTATATTTTTATCAGAAAAGTCAATGGATTTATTGTGCAATATATATGAGTGAACTACTGAAAAAATGTCAGATTAACTAAAACAAGGCTGAAGTATCGACTGTAAAAGTCAACTTCAGCCTGTTTGGCTAATAATTATAATATTACGGGCTGGATCTGTTTACCGTCAGCAGCAGCCAGTATTGTTTCAGGTATTCTTGAGAAATCTCCTATCAGCGATGACGGTTTACTGTTGTAGTTATCCTGAGAAAAAGGTACAAAAAAATAGTTTTTGGTATTCATTAAATATCCTATGTTCTTTAGGGAACCGGCCAGAGCGTCGTTTGTAGAAATATTAATTACAACAGGTCTTGAATTTCTCAGATGAGATTTTACAGCCATTGTAGCAGGAGTATCCGTTATGCTGTATGCAAGTTTAGCCAGAGTATTTCCGGTACATGGCGCCACCACCATGATATCAGTCATGTTTTTTGGACCGACAGGCTCTGCATCAACAATATTTGTTATGGGCTTTACTCCGCAGATTCGGGTTATTTCATTTATATGATCATCTGCATTTCCAAACCTGGTATCCGTAATGCAGCTTGAAAGGGACATTACAGGGATTACTACAGCCCCGCTTTCTTTTAATATTTTCATCTGCTCAAATGCTTTGCTGAATGTACAAAATGAACCGGTTACTGCAAATCCTATTTTCATACCATTTAGTTTATTCATACAACAGCCCCCTTTCTGACAGAATATTAATCACAGTATCTGCTATTATTTCTCCGGAAGTTACCGGAGCTGTTTTTCCCGGGAGACCTAAAGCCCATATGACCTTAATCCCGAGTTTCGCAGCAGCAGAAAAATCAACTCCTCCGGGTTTGGAAGCAAGATCTATAATGAGACAGTCCGGATCTGCTCTTTCAAGGATCGATTTGTCCAGAACCATCGCTGGGACGGTGTTGATCACCAGTGACATATCTGAAATAGTTTTCTGTATTTCATAGATGTGAATTGTCCGGCAACCAAAAACTTCTGCCCACGCCAGATCAGAATATTTTCGGGCTGCAACAGTAATTTTACACCCCATGGCTTTAAGTATTTTTATGAGTACCTTTGTTATTCTGCCATGTCCTGTAATCAGTACTTCAGAGCCTGATAATGTTGTGGGCATTTCTTCGAGAGCAATCTGAACAGCACCTTCTGCTGTAGGTACAGCATTAAGTACACTAAACTCTTCACGTTCAATGTAATCTATTGTTTCAAATCCTGATTTTTCAAAGAAATCCCTTGATTTTGAATCAATTTTTCCTCCGAAAATTATACCGCCTTTTTTCACAGTAGATATAATACTGCTGAGTGAAATGCTGTTTTTACTGTATGGTGCATTAAGAATTATTCCGTCAGCAGAAACCGGCATCGGAAGAAGTAAATAATCTGCGAAACATTGAGACATATCATCAAAATCAATATATCTGATTGATTCCGAAATAAAAACATCCTTTTCAAATCCGGTAATCTGAACATTAAATCTCCCGGCTAATTTATTTGAAGCATATATCTGACGCAGGTCACCGCCTGCAGTAAATAATGTTTGTTTCATAATAACCTCCGAAAAAAAATTAATCAGCGACTATATAATATCTTATGATAATGAAAAATAAACTGTGAATTATAATAATATTAATCTGAAATAAAAAATCTTTTAAAAATATAGTGACAAATCTCTGCATATATGTTAATATTAAATATAGAATTTATTTATGAAAAGGAAGAATTAGCAAATGTCTTTTATCGAAATCTTAAAAGCAGTTTTTTTTGGTATAGTTGAAGGAATTACAGAATGGCTTCCTGTCAGCAGTACAGGTCATCTTATACTTCTTGATGAATTCATTCAGCTTAAGGAATCAGATGATTTCAAGAATGTTTTCAATGTCGTAATACAGCTTGGTGCTATTATGGCTGTTGTACTTCTTTACTGGAAACAGATATTTCCGTTTTCTTTTAAAGAAAAGCCTGTAGTAAAAAAAGACATATTCAGTTTATGGTTTAAGATTCTTACAGCCTGTATTCCTGCCGCAGTTATTGGCTTGCTGTTTGATGAAGTTTTTGAAAAATATTTTTATAATCCTGCTACAGTAGCAATTTTCCTGATTCTCGTGGGTGTTGCGTTTATTATTCTGGAAACTAAAAATAAAACCCGCAGTACGCGTGTAAACAGTCTTTCAGAGATTACATATAAAGATGCATTTATTATAGGTTTGTTTCAGCTGATTGCAGCCATTTTTCCGGGAACATCAAGATCCGGTTCAACAATAATGGGTGGTCTTGCGATAGGTGTTTCAAGAAGTGTTATCGCTGAATTTACTTTTTTCCTCGCTATTCCTGTGATGTTCGGTGCAAGTTTGCTTAAGATTGTAAAATACGGACTGGCGTTTTCATCTTCACAGCTGATATTACTGATTGTATCAATGGTTGTTTCATTTGTGGTATCAGTTGTGGTAATTAAATTTCTTATGGGATATATTAAAAAACATGACTTTAAGGCATTTGGCTGGTACAGAATAGTACTTGGAATTCTTGTGCTTGCATACTTTGCATTTGTGAAGTGAAAATGATTAATGCCTGATATCATTTTGTATCGGGCATATTTTCTTTGGTGGTGGATAGAAAGTATGAACATTTACAGAAAAAGACAGCTTGGAGCAGCTTTTGTTTTAGCTGTATTGATTTTTTCTATTGTCGGAATAGTTCGCTGTTCTTCTGGTAAAAAAGACGAGGAAACAGTTCAGACAGGTGCAGATAACGTAACAAATGATGAAATTATTGTTCCGAATATAGATATTTCAGAACTTGAAGAAATAAATAATGATAATATTCCGGTTGAGCATGTTTTTTCAGACAGAAGTGAAATTCCTTTTATCGATGTGAATTTTTCACCTGATGATATCTCGCTGATAGATGCAAAATATCTGAAAGATGTAGTTATTATCGGCGATTCAATTGCAAAGGGATACAGCGTTTACGGTAGAATGGAAGATGACAATGTACTGGCTGTAGGTTCGATAGGTGTTAGAAACGTCCTTGATACTGAGTTCGATTATCAGGGATTTTCACTTGAAATTACTGATATTCTTAACAGAAGGAAACCTAAGTATATTTTTATTTCACTTGGGATGAACGATATAAATATCCATTCTGAGGAAGATTTTACAAACAACTATAAAAATTTTATTGAGGAAATTAAAAAGGTTACACCGGATTCAAAGATAATAGTAACTGCTATTACTCCGGTTACATATGGTAACAAGTTTACTCAGAACGAGAAAATTGATACATACAATGAAGCTTTGAGAAAAATGGTTTTTGATTATAACAGTGAGAAAATATTTTTTGTAAATGCCGCACAGTATATCAAAGATCCGTCTAATAACGGGCTGATAAATAAGTTCACAAGCGGAGACGGGATACATCTTTCAGCAGAAGCTTATGATTATCTTCTTACATATATGCTTATGATGCTTGAATGGATATGAAAAAATATATAAAGGATTAATTGAAAATGAGAATAAAATGTCTTTTTACCAAGGATCAGATTTTTAGAAGAGTAAAAGAACTTGCATGCCAGATTTCCCGTGATTATTCAGGAGAAAAAGAACTGATAGTTTTGTGTGTGTTAAATGGTTCCATGTTTTTTGCAGCTGATCTTCTTAGAGAACTGCGTACTCCCTGCCAGCTTAACTGTATAAAAGCCTGTGCCAATGAGAGCGGGAAGATTGAACTCTGTTACGGAGCAGATATAAATGTAGCGGGAAAGGACGTCCTGATTATTGAAGATATTGTTGATTCAGGAATAACATTAAAATCTATTACAGAAATTTATATGAAACAAAATCCTAAATCAATTAAAATTTGTACATTTCTGGATAAAAAAGGACGCCGTATCGAAGAAATTCAGGTTGATTATGCCGGATTTGAAATTGATGACAAATTTGTTGTTGGATATGGCATGGACTATAACAGCAAATACAGGGAACTTCCTTATGTTGGATATGTTATTCATTAACTAAAAAAATCGTTCAGCAAAAAAAGCTGAACGATTTTTTTAGTTGGGTACAATCATCTCAATGGCCTTATGATTGTTGTGTATATGAACTGATTTCTGGTCACCGCCAAACTCTCCGTCAATGGTCCATGTCATTTCTGAGTTGCCGGTAATGGTAATATCTGAGGTTTTAAAGTATTTTACATGGTCAGTATCAATTGGCTGCTTTATATTCAACAGGGATGAAAGTGCTTTCTGAAGCTCAACAGGATTGCCGGGAGTACGGATGAGTGTAACCTCATACTCCCCGTCATCAAGAGAAAAATCTCCAAGTGACAAAAGACCGCCGACATATGCAGTATTGGAAACCATACCGAATATAAAGTCATCCGTAATTGTGTTTCCGTTGTACTCAATTGTGAGATTGTGCGATTTGATATTTTTTATATGACGAAGACCCTCAAAAATATATGCAGCATGTCCAAGTACATTTTTTGTCTGCTGCGGTGTTTCGTACGGAACTTCGGTCAGAGCACCGAAAGCAGCGACATATGTGAAAAATCTGTCATTAAAACCGCCGATATCAACAGGAACCTTCTGACCGGACAGAATAGCTGACAACGCTTTATCAGGATCATCCGGTATATTAAGACTTCGTGCAAAATCATTAGTTGTACCGGACGGGATATATGCAATAGGTAACTTGTGCTCACTCTGCATTATTCCGCTGATTACTTCATTAAGTGTTCCGTCTCCTCCGGAACAAAGAATCATATCATATTCGCTGTGCGATGTACTGCATATCCTCATTGCGGTTTCACTCGCATCCAGCTGGCACTGAGTCGGCCTCACAGTAACTTCATATCCGGCCGCAGTAAGGACGTTAATGATATCCGGTGCTTTTGTTTTTATGGTTCCTTTTCCTGAATAGGGATTATATATGAAATAAATCTTTTTCATTTATGGCCCTCCTGAAAAATATTATGGTAAATGATATTTTTGTTTGGTGTTTGTTAATAATTACGGCAAATAAATCATATAATCATTATATCCGTTTTGTAAAAATATTTCAAGTCGGCGGAGGAAATTCCTTATGAAAAAATTTTTCAGGATTATTTGCGGAAGAGTTTTTGCGGCTGGATTGTTCATATTTATACAAGTTTTGTTTGTATTTTTACTGGTATATCAGTTGAGTGAATATTCATTATTTCTGAGAACAATAATGAGCATTGTAAGTTTCGGATTAATAATTTATCTGGTAAATAAGCATGAAAACCCCATGTTCACACTTTCGTGGAGTTTAGCTATTCTGCTGTTTCCACCTGCAGGATGGATTTTTTATTTTATTTTTCGGAGAAGAGACATAAAAAAAATATCCGGAAAAGAAGATATAAGAGACAGAACAGGGGAGAGGATTGATAATCTTTCTGATGATATTTACCGTATTGTTTCATATATTTGTAGTGTATCAGATTACAGGTGCAGTTTTGGTTCAAAAACAGAATATTTCCCGACAGGTGAGACTTTCTACAGTGATTATATTTATAATCTGAAAAAAGCAGAAAAATATATTTTTCTTGAATATTTTATTTACAGCAGAGGACAGATGTGGACTGAGGTTTATGAGATACTTAAGGAAAGAGCTTCAAAAGGTGTTGAGATAAGGATAATATACGATGATTTGTGTTCATCAATGTTTGATAGAAAAATGAGGAGAGATCTGGAAAACATAGGAATAAAGACAGCTGCGTTTAATGAGGTTAAGCCATTTCCTAATATATTTCTCAATTACAGGGATCACAGGAAAATTACTGTTATTGACGGAGAGTTAGCCTACACCGGGGGAATTAATGTTGCGGATGAGTATATAAACAGAAAGGAACGGTTTGGCTACTGGAAAGATAGTGTCGTGAAAATAACCGGTTTAGCAGCTGTTGATATAGCTGTAAGTTTTCTGAGAATGTGGCAGCAATGTACGAGTGAAAAAATAAACTTAAAAAAATATAAGACTGAAAGAAAGTATGAAAGTAATTTAGTTCTTCCTTTTGATGATAATCCGGGAGACTCAAACAGAACTGCAGAGATGATTTATCTGAAGATTATCAATAATTCCGAAAAATATGTATATATAACAACACCATATTTAATACCGGATGTGGAAATGCTGACAGCATTAAGGCTTGCAGCTAAAAGTGGTATAGATGTACGGATAGTGACCCCGCATATCCCGGATAAAAAAATAATTTTTTCAGTAACCCGTTCAAATTATCTGAAACTTTTAAAAGATGGTGTTCAGATATATGAATATCTTCCGGGTTTTATTCATTCAAAAACGATTGTTTCAGATGATGAATCAGCCGTAGTCGGAACTGCAAACTTTGATTACAGGAGTTTTTATTTGCTTTATGAAAACGGGGTTTATATGTACAGAACAGATGCGGTTATACAGATGAAAACTGATTTCGAAGACATATTAAAAAGCTGTGTGAAAATAACTGAAGAGTATTATCATGATATTCCTGTACTAAACAGATTTTTGGGGGCTATATTAAAAATATTTTCTCCATTAATGTAGGAAATTGGTCGATATGCTTGAAATATGACATGATTTATGGTATAATATTAGTGAGAAAAGAAGTTATAATAAAAAATTACAGATGATATTTTTGACGATGCTGCATTATGGGAAAACGGACATGATATGTACTGGTACCGGCTTATGTGGGGACTTATGGAATACAGAAATATGAATGAGTACGATAGTGATTCTGATCGTGTAAAAGTAATATCGAGAGCTTTCGCAATAATAAAAATATATACTGATTTTATCAGAAAGTGCTTCGATGATTTGGAATTTGAGGAGATAATTGATTCATACACCGGCGGAGTCTTTGAATGTATGTACGATGCTTCTGATGTTCGGGAGATTTTTTCGGCACTTCATGAAGAATTAGGCACAAAGAGAACGTTCTACAGCATGTTTATAACATGTGTTGAGTTTCGCAATGGTCAGATAAGTTATGAGGATGAATATGAAGATGAGTATGAAGAATATGAATATCATGAACAGTCTGATTACTTCGATGAAACTGATGAGAATTATTCTGAGTGTGAAGAAGATTATTACTTCGAGGAAGATGATGACGAGTACCCGGAGGATTGTTCAGAAGACTATTATACCAGTTTCGAATCATATCTCAATGTACTGGCAACTTCCTCAATGAGTCTGCTTGATGATTTTACTTCTGAAAAAGCAGCAGGGTATATTTATCTGGCAAAAAACATGATGAACAAATAAAAACCGCTTCGAAAAAATCGAAGCGGTTTTTTTAATGAAGTTTTGCACATGTCTGAAATTCGTGGAGACGCTGATTATAAGCCTTTATTGTATCTTCTCTGAAAGCACATGAAGGATTTTCGACTCCCAGCAGTCCCATCAGGTATTCGGTGAAATAAGGATTCATAACAAGTATCGGTCCGATTATGCTGGTTCCAATAAAGTTATTTACATGTATTCCATCAAGTTTTGATTCTTCGTTTATGCCAATGCCGCGTTCAACTTTAGCAAATGAGCATTCTGAATTATCACCGTAAACCATGGTAAACTGTGTTTTGAAACCAATCAGATCGTGTTCCATAAACTTTGCAAGTATAAGTGAATTGTAGCGGTTAAAGAGTCTTCGTTTTGCGTGAAAATCAAGCAGGCCAAGTCCGTCAACTTTAGTTCCGTCTTCGTTTTCTATGTGTTTGAAGAGAACTTCCTGTGCGTTTCCTGTAAAAAGCATAACATTACCGCTGTCCATTGCATTTTTCAGCTGTTCTCTGTAAGGTATAAGGTGTTTTATCACTTTTTCCTGGTTGTTTTCAGTACTTGCTCCCATGTAAATCATATCGACTTTTCCTGAAGCAAATGCAGGAACATCATGAAATTCGGTATTAATAAATTCGGCATCCGGAAGACATTGTTTCAGATATTTTATATTTCCTGAATCTCCGAAAAGAGAACACTGGTTAGGGTAAAGAAATTCAATTTTCATGTTCCATTCTCTCCTTCAAAGTATTCTCAATGATATTTCTGTAATTAGTTGCAAAAATGTCAAAGAGCAAATAGATATTTTTAATGCCGTCAAGGTCAAGTATTTCTCCGGCTTTTGCTTCGTCATCGGTTATTTTTATTTTATCGCGTGGTATTCCGGCCATAAGGAGTCTTACCAGATAATCCTGACTGCGTATTCCAGCCACAACAATTTGTTTTATGTTATCACAGTTTAAAAATTCAAAGTCAACATCATGAATCCATGCAGTATTTTCGGATGAGTTTTTGTTATCATACAGGTCATCAAAAATCAGAATAACAGCTGAATCAGGGGTGTTTCTTGCAGTATTGCAGGCATGTGATACTGCAACTGGGTTTTGTCCCTTTGCAAGAATACTTTTAAGAACTCTGCCGTTCTTTTCATAAACACTGAAACGGCTCCTGACAACTTTGATTTTTTTAAATGAATCCTGGAGCTGCTTTTCTGTAAGTCCCCATGTTCTAAGTGCAGTAATTACGGCCGTTGCATTGTAGAGATTTATAATATTTTCACATGGAACATTGTAGTGTTCTTCCCCATCCGGTGTTTTAATCATTATGTCAGCTCGTCCGTCAGGATTAAATGTACGTTCACAAGTGTTAAAATCAGGAACAGGGGATGCAAAGTCACAGGATGAACATTTGGCTCTTCCTATGTGGTTATAACGCAGGAAGTCGTATTCGAGAGGAGAATTGCATTTTGGACATACAGTAATATCCTTTATGATATTGTTTATAGTTTCTTCGCCTGAAAACTGCTTCATTCCAAAGTAAGTTCTTTTGTTATTTTTCTTTAGTGAAGAGCTTATAAGATCATCAGAATTGAGTATCAGGTGAGTTGAGTCCGGGATATTTGAATCAAGGATGTTGAAAATATATTCAACATGTGCATTTCGTTTATATGAATCACGGGTGAGATTGGTGCATATAAGAAAATCAGGATGAATATATGGATAAATTCTTAATGCACTTCTTTCGTCTATCTCAAGTGTGCAGAATTTTTTTCTGGCTTTACCCGTAAGGGTGCTGTCTTTTACAAGGGCTGTAGTAATACCGGTGTCTACATTTCCGCCGAAATTATTGTTTGTACAGTCATAACCATTATCAGTAAGAATGTCGAGCAGCATATTGCTTACAGTAGTCTTACCGTTAGTTCCTGTAACAGCTATTATCTTTTCAGGCTTCTCAAGGTACTTTAAAAAATCCGGGCAAAGCGAAAGCATTACTGAACCCGGAAAATTTGTAGCATTTTTTTTCATGAGTGTCAGCAGCTTTATGGTGATTTTTCCGCAGAAAAGCGCAAAGAAAAATCGTAGAGGTTTCTGTGCCATCGTAATTGTCAACTCCATTAAAATTTGAAAATAATAAGTTAATTATATCATTTTTTCAGACTGTTTGCAATAGTAAATGTGCATTTACCTGCATATCTGTATTGTTACATACGCCTGGCTCCTTGTTGTATGTGAGTCCAGGTGTATTTTTCTTTTTTAAATGTATATAATGTGCATAAAAGTAGGCGTAATTTGTGCTAAATTACAAAAAAATCTATCGGGGGTTGTGTCAAATACTTGTATAATGTATAATATATGTAGGTATTAATATTTCCTTTTTGTGATATTAATAGATTTATGAGAAAAGGGGGGGCTGAAATGGAGACAGAGATTAATTCGTTTGATAATTATATTGATAACGGAACACTTTATACTCATTTTAGTGAGTTCGAGGACAAATCAGAAATAGTTATTTCCAGCAAAGACAAGAGATATGCTCTGATATGCTTTGAAATAAAAAACAAAAACTTTATTAGTGATGCGTTTGGGGCGACTTCTGCTATTAAGGTAGATGAATATGCAGCAAGGGTAATTTGCAGCATTATTTCAGACAGTGGGTTTGTATTAAGTTCTTTTTCGGGTACCATACTTGTCTTTTTCTCTTATGAAAAACGTTCAGAAATTGAAGCGTTTGTTGAGAAAACAGAGAAAATGCTAAAAGAATGCTCGTTCTTTGGAAGCTATGATTTTACCGTTGACCTTGTTTCCGGTATCTATCAGCTGACAAACAGTATATCAGTTCAGAATGCTGCCGACAAATTGTTTTCGGCAATTACCCATACTAATTATACATCCGGTTCATTTTTTTATGACAGTACTGTTGATGAAAAAGTTTCAAAAGAAATTGAAATAATAAAATCAGTGGATTCGGCTATGGAGAACGGAGAATTTCATATCTATCTTCAGCCACAGCATTATTTACAGCATGAAGACAGAGTTCTCAGTGCGGAAGCTCTTATAAGATGGATAAAGAGTGACGGAACCATTGTGTATCCGGGTGATTTTATTCCTGTTCTTGAGAGAAACGGTATGATAACCAAACTGGACTGTCATGTTATGGAGCTTGCCTGCCGTTTTATCAGCCAGCATCTTAATGAGAGCTGGTTTGATGATATAGTTATTTCAGTAAATGTTTCAAAAGTTGATTTGAAACTAAGTGATTTTATTGAGTACTATACGAATATTCGCAACAAATACAAGATTCCGGACGGAAGAATAGAAATAGAATTTACAGAAAGTGCAGTATTCGAGGATTATTCTGTATTTAAGCAGATAATGCTGGAACTTAGAAAGAGTGGATTTTACTGTTCTATTGATGATTTTGGTACAGGAAGTTCATCACTCAATATGCTTAAATCTATGCCGGTTGATGTTCTGAAGATGGACAGAATGTTCTTTGTAACGGAGAATGATAATGATATCGAACGTAACAACTCAGTTATTGCCAGTGTAGTTGCAATGGCCAGAGGCCTTGGCATGAAGATTGTAGCAGAAGGTATCGAGTCACCGGAACGTATAGATTTTCTCAGGAAAATAGGCTGTGATGTAATACAGGGTTATGTGTATTCAAAGCCGTTGTCTCTGAAGGAATTTGAAGAATATGTTAAAAACTACATTCCAAAGTATCTCCCGATAACTGAAACATTAAAACCGGTTGAGCCTGAACGACAGTTGTTAAACGACAAGGATGCTCTGTATCAGAGATATATTCAGGTTTTACCGTATGTAAATGCATTTGTAATGGATATCGAAGTGGAATCAGATACTTATGGTGTGATTTCTTTCGGTCAGAGCAGGATAATTATCTCAGAGCCGGAAGGCAAGTATTCCTCGTTTTTTGAGAATTCTATACTTAGACAAATTCATAAGGATTTCAAACAGGAAGCACTGAAAAATCTTTCCTTAAAAGGAATTATTTCATCGTTTTACCGCGGTGATTCTGAGATAAATATTGAGTTAATGATTAAACCGTATGATTTGGAAACTGTTGATTCCAACGGATTTGCATGGTGTCAGTTTAAGATTTGTTTCCAAAAGTTCAGCAAATCAGCTAAACCGGTTGCAACTTTATATATATCTGATATAACAGAACAGAAAGAACAGGAAATGTATGTTCTTTCTGCTCAGAGAAGACTTAAGGCAACACTCAAGGGACTTGTATGTGAGATATATGATTATGACATTAAGAACAAAACTGCAGAACTGCTTCATACTGGCATAAAAAAGAGTAATGCCGGTGAGATGCAGTCCGGAAATGCGATAAAAGATTTTGGCAGATATTTAAAAACATCTATTCATTCGGATGACAGAGAGAAAATATCTGATATCCTTGCAAAGATGGAAAAAACGGATTCCAAGGAAAATGAAGATTATTATGCAGAGTACAGAGCAATAACACCTTCAGGTAATCTTAGATGGAAGAGTATTCACTTTATGGTTGATAACGATCATCAGGCTGAGTGTGCTACTATGATTGTCAATGATATTGATGAAAGAAAGATTGCAGAGCTTAAAGTTGAAAGAAACAGCCGCAGAGATAAAAATACAGGCGTATATAACATCGATGATTTCTGTGATGCTGCTCAGGAATTCATAGAACGTGAGGGTCGGTCAGGTGAACATGTGATGATTATGCTGTCAATATCCGAATTTGAGAAGATTTTTACTGAAAAAGGAAACAAATACAGCAGTGAACTTGAGGCAGCTTTTGTAAAATGCCTTAGAAAAGCAGTCCGCAAGGATGATATAATAGGTAAGTATGAGGACGGCAGGTTTGCTTTATTCCTGAAGGGAATAGGTGCAGAATATATCCAGCGTTTTGTAAATAAAACCAGAGAAATATTCAACGATCAGTTCTATGAAGAAACCAGTCTAAGCGAATTCCGAATGGGAATATCAACACTTGTAAACAAAAACAAATCAATTCAGCGAATGAGCATGGAAACACTCGGCGCCCTTGAACACGCTGAAAAGACAGGAACGAATGAAATAATAATAACCTCTCTGTAAAATTCAGAGAGGTTATTCCTTTTTACTTGATTTAAGTGTGTTTTAGTGATATAATATTATACAGATTATAAAAAACGTTACTGACAATAAGGAGAAATAATATGATAATTAAGCCAAAAACAAGAGGTTTTATATGCACTACAGCTCATCCTGAAGGATGTAAGAAGATTGTTTCGGATCAGATTGAATATGCAAAAGCTCATAAGTCAGGGTTCGGATGTAAAAAAGTACTGGTTATTGGCGCTTCAATGGGATATGGTCTTTCGGCGAGAGTAGCCGCCGCGTATTCATGCGGAGCTTCAACGATTGGAGTTATATTTGACAAGGAAGGTTCAGAAAAGAGACCTGCTTCAGCTGGATGGTACAATACTGCTGCATTTGAAGAATTTGCTGCTGCAGACGGTCTTTATGCTAAAACAATCAATGGAGATGCTTTCTCTACAGAGATAAAACAGAAAACAATCGACCTTATTAAAAAGGATCTTGGCAAGGTTGACATGGTTGTATACAGTCTCGCAGCACCAAGACGTACAACAGCTGACGGTACAGTTTATTCATCAGTACTTAAGACAACTGACAGCTCATATACAAATAAAACAATTGACCTTAAGGATAACACAATTACTGAAGTTACAATTGATCCGGCAACTGCTGAAGAAGTAGAACATACAGTCAAGGTTATGGGTGGCGAAGACTGGATGGACTGGATAGAAGCTCTTACTGCAGCTGATGCAATTGAAGAAAATGCAGTTACAGTTGCATTCTCATATCTTGGACCTGAGATTACCCATCCAATCTATATGAATGGTTCTATTGGTCAGGCTAAGAAACATGTGTTTGCTACCTCAAAGGCTATTTCAGAAAAATTCAGTGGCATCAGAGCCTACACATCAGTAAATAAGGCTCTTGTAACTCAGTCAAGTTCAGCAATTCCGGTTGTTCCGCTTTATATTTCTATTCTGTATAAAGTCATGAAGGATAAAAATATCCATGAGGGTTGTATTGAACAGATGACACGTATGTTTACTGATAAGCTTGCAAATGATGGTGCAGTAACAGATGAAAACGGCATGATCAGACTTGATGATCTGGAGATGCGTGAAGATGTTCAGAAGGAAGTACTTGATATATGGAATTCTGTAACAAGCGAAACTGTAAAAAATGTATCTGACATTGATGGATACTGGAAGGATTTCTTTGGACTTTTCGGATTTGAAGCTGATGGAGTTGACTATGAAGCTGATGTAAATCCTGTTTACGATATAGCTTCGATAACAGAATGATTTATTCAGAATATATAAAAAATATCCGTAATCTGTTTGGAAGATTACGGATATTTTTTATAATGAATATTTTTTGCTATAGGAATTAAATTGTTTTGTGTACTCGTTTGTATCATTTCTGAATGTTCTGAGTGATTCATGAAGATTAAGATTACCAGCAGACATATCAATCATACATCCTGCTATGTTGGAGCAGTGATCAGAAACTCTTTCAAGATTAGTAAGGAGATCTGACCATATAAATCCGGCTTCTATACCGCATTGTCCCTGCTGTAGCCGCAGTATATGGTTTGTGCGAAGTTTTTCCTTCAGACCATCTATGACTTGTTCGAGAGGTTCTACAAGTGCGGCACTATGCAAATCATTATTAATAAAAGAATCAAGACACAACTGAAGTATTTCATTTTCAGCGCTGAAGAGTACCGAGAGTTCAGCAGAAGCGTTTTCAGAGAGTGATATATTCTTCTCTATCAGTTCTTCAGATGATTCGACAAGATTTACTGCGTGATCGGATATTCGTTCAAAATCCCCGATAATTTTCAGGAGTTTTGCAGCTTCATTGCTGTCTTCTTCACTTATATGCATTGAGCTGAGTTTTACAAGATATGTTCCAAGAATATCTTCATAATGATCTGTTTTATCCTCAGCCTCTCTGATTTTTTCAGCCAGTTCAGGCGAATATGTGCTTATCGAGATTATAGAATCCTTTAATGCGTTTACTGCGTATCTGGCCATATCAAAGGCAACTTCATAACATCTCTTGAGAGCAATAGGCGGTGTTGCGAGTAATCGGTAATCGAGTTCTGCATCATTTTCAGGCTGATTATCATCCTTCACTATAGTGCATACAAGTTTTTCAAGCATTCCGGAAAGCGGAAGCATCAGAGCTGTACAAAGAACATTGAATGCAGAATGAGAAACTGCGATACCAGCCAGAGAAACTGATTCATCAAGGAAAACAGGATTGAATATTGATTTGAATATACAAAAAGCAATTATCCACACAGAACTTCCTATAACATTAAATCCAAGGTGAACCATAGCAGCTCTTTTAGCGTTTTTATTAGCGCCGACCGAGGAAAGCATAGCTGTAACACATGTGCCGATGTTCTGTCCCATGATAATAGGAATAGCGGCTCCATAACTAATCTGTCCGGTTACTGCAAGGGCCTGCAGAATTCCGACTGATGCTGAACTTGACTGAATGATAGCTGTAAGAACAGCACCTGCCAGCAGACCGAGAAAAGGATTTTTAAACATTATAAAAAGCTTAGTAAACTGCGGAACGTCTTTGAGTCCTGAAACCGCTTCAGACATAGTTTCCATACCAAACATAAGAGTTGCAAATCCAAGAAATATCATCCCGGTATCTTTTTTCTTTGTATCTTTACAGAACATGTATAGGATGATACCAATAAGGGCAAGAACAGGTGTGAAAGAAGAAGGTTTAAGAAGAGAAATGAAGATGTTGCTGCTGTCTATACCGGCAAGACTGAGTACCCATGCGGTAACAGTTGTACCGATGTTTGCTCCCATAATTACATTTATCGCCTGGCTTAGAGTCATTAACCCTGAGTTTACAAAACCAACAACCATAACAGTTGTAGCTGACGAACTCTGAATTACAGCTGTTACACCTATACCCGTCAGAAGACCAGCGATTTTGTTTGAAGTCATCTTGCCTAACAGACTGCGAAGTTTACCGCCAGCCCTTTGTTCGAGTGACTGTCCCATAATATTCATTCCAAAAAGAAAAAGGCTCAGACCACCGATAAGTGTCAGAATACTGAAAATATCCATAAATCAATTCCTTTCATATTTATACGGATAAATCATACCATATATACATCAAATCTGTTATCTGAGCAATGTAAAGTTTTTGTAAAGTTTATATAAGATTCAGTTCATGTTTACCGGAAAAGAGACTGTGACTGTTGTGCCACCGTCAGGAATGCTGGTAAGACTTATTTCAGCTTTATGTAGTTTGGCAGCATGTTTTACAATTGACAGTCCAAGTCCGGTACCGCCTACTTCTTTTGAATGACTTTTGTCGACTCTGTAAAATCTCTCGAATATTCTTTCCTGATGTTCTTCCGGAATACCGATACCATTGTCAGCGACAGAAAGAATTATATTACCGCCGTTTTGTTTGATTTCAACATCAACCGACCCGTTTTTCCTGTTGTATTTTATTGCGTTGTCGCAGAGGTTGTAAATGATTCCGCTTAGAAGCTGCGGATATCCTTTTAATACAGATTTTTTTCCGGTGAGTGTTATTTTTATTTCTTTAGCTTCTGCAACAGGTTTTAGTATCCTGATGGTATCTTCAGCTATTTTATATAAATCGGTTTCTTCCTCATTCATATATGAATTTGCCTCATCAAGGCGGGAGAGTTTAATAATATCATCTATGAGTGCAATCATTCTCTGAGCTTCTGAGTAAATTCTGTATGAAAAGCCTTTTATATCCTCGTCTTTTACCATTCCGTTTTTCATAAGTTCTGCATAACCCGAAATTGAATGCAGCGGTGTCTTTAATTCGTGTGAGACATTGGCTGAAAATTCACGCCTCATCTGTTCAGCTTTTTCCTTTTCTGTTATGTCAAAGATAATAAGTGCAATGCCGGAAACATTATTGTCTGAAACGACAGGACTGGCATTTATCTGATATTCCATCCCGCGTATATTCATGAGTATGTCAGAGTGACTGCCGTTTTTTGCATGTTGAAGAAGTTCCTGAAGTTCTATCGAATTATTTACCAGCAAAATATCTTTGCCTACGCAGAAACTGCTTACTGATAGTATTTCAGATGCAGAGTTGTTTATACTGAGAATTATCCCGGATTCGTTCAAAAGAACAATTCCTTCTTTCATGTTTCTGGTTGCTGCATTGAATTCTTCCTTTTTTTGCCTGAGTTCGGCGGATTGTATCTTAAGCTGTTTCTGCTGACTGTTTATCCTGTTAATGAGTGGAGAAATTTCTTCATAGCATCCTTTTGCTTCCGGATGATCCAGATTAAGTTCGTTAAGCGGTTTTACTATTTTTCCGGAAAGTCTTGATGCAAGAATCAAAGATAGAACAACAGCAACAACAGCAGTTATGAGTATAGGTTGTGTCATCATCAGTACCAGAGACAGAACTGAATAGTGTGTTTCTGAAAGCCTTATTACAGATCCGTCAGGAAGCTTTTGAGCTGTGTATATGAGACGTTCCAGAAGAGTAGAGGAATAACGCATGCTTTCTCCATACCCCTTCCTGATTGCATCCCGTATTTCAGCTCTGTTCAGGTGATTTTCCATATCATCAGCTGACGACTGAGTATCAAACAGGACTTTACCGTCAGGATTGATAAGTGTTATTCGGAATTCTTTTGTTTCAATATTTTCAAAATATGAAATTCCTTCGTTTTCCACAGCTATTGCAGCAAGTTCAGTCTGTTTTTTGAGTGATTCAAGCTGTACAGCAGAAAAATATCTGTAGAGAACTCCCATTATCAAAATAAGTGAAGTAAGAAAAACACCTATCGCAACAAGGCATATTGATCTGAATATACTTTTTTTCATATGTGTGCCTCAAGTCTGTAGCCGACTCCGCGTACAGTTTCAATATAATCACCGCATTTTCCCAGTTTCGTGCGGAGAGTTCCGATATGGACATCTACTGTTCTTGTCTCTCCGATGTATTCAGCACCCCATATTGAGTGAAGAAGCTGTTCCCTTGAAAATACAATTCCCGGATTTTCCATGAACTTTTGCAGGAGTTCGTATTCCTTAAGCGTAAGACAGATTCGTTTTCCATCTGCTTCAGCCGTGTGCTCTGCGGTGTTTATGGATATTTCTCCATTTGTTAGCATAGGCTGATTGTTTTTTGGAGCAGTTCTCCTTAGTACTGCTTTTACACGACTGAGCATCTCCATCATTCCGAACGGTTTGGCAAGATAGTCGTCAGCTCCGCAGTCTAGTCCGATAACCTTATCATATTCTGTCCCTTTTGCAGTTGCCATTATAACAGGTATGCCGGCTGTATAAGAATTATTTCGGATTCTTTTGAGAATTGACAGGCCGTCTTCTCCTGGAAGCATAATATCCAGCATTATTAAATCAGGTATTTTCTTTTTAAGGGCTTCATTTAGTTCTTTTCCGTCAGCAAAACCTTCTGTTTCAAAACCTGCTGCAGAGAGTGTGTAAATCATAAGATCACGTATTCCGGAATCATCTTCAACACAGAAAATCATAAACTCACATCCTAAAAATATTTTTGTATAAAAATATTATATCACATTAAGCTAAAATCTGATATATTTATTTTGTAAAATCGTTGTAAAAATATTATGTCATAATTTTTTCAGGATGGGAAGGGAATTTACAGAAAATTAACATAAAAAAGGTTTTGCCCTTTACAGACGTGGTGATATACTGAGTATGCTGGAAACAGCAAATTGAGATTCTGAAAGGAAAAGTGAATACGATGAAAAAAAACGAAAGATCTGGGTGGATTATTACTGTTGCATTAATAATTGCATCGGGATTGTCAGGATGCGGAAGTGAAAATGGAAAAACCGTTTCTACTGATGGATCAACCTCGATGGAAAAGGTAATAGGATTTTTAAGTGAAGCCTATATGAACAAAAACAGCGATGTGAAAGTTACATACAATCCAACAGGGTCCGGTTCAGGAATTCAGGCAGTTTCGGAAGGAAGATGTGATATAGGTCTTTCAAGCCGTCACCTTAAGGATGAGGAAAAAAGTAAGCTTAAAGAAACAACAGTTGCGATTGACGGGATTGCAGTTGTAGTTAGTCCGGAAAATCCCGTTAGTGATCTTACTATAGAAGAAATTGCGGCAATTTATACTGGTGAGATAACTAACTGGAAAGAAATCGGAGGCAATGATTCACCGGTTGTCTGCATCGGACGTGAAGCTGCTTCGGGTACTCGTGATGGTTTTGAATCAGTAACAGGAACATCAGATAAATGTAAATACAGTCAGGAATTAACTTCTACAGGTGATGTTATTCAGACAGTAGCCTCAAATCCGAATGCTGTTGGATATGCTTCTCTTGCATCGGTCAAAGATATTGTAAAAACGGTTTCGGTAGAAGGGGTTATGCCGACGGAGGAAACAATTCTTAATGGTGAGTATAGAATTCAGAGAGATTTTGTACTGGTAACTCCTAAAGACAAGGCATTGTCTGAAGAATCCGGAAAATTTTTTGATTTCTGTATGAGTTCTGACGCTGATGAATTTATAGTCAAGGCAGGTGCAGTACCAGTTGCAAAGTAATGTTATTAATGCTGTTTCCCATAAAACAGTCAGAATAAGTAAATTAGAGAGATTTTCTGAGATTCTGGAAAGGATAATGAGTTTGTTTTTTACTTTCTGTGGTTTTACAGCAGTTGCTTTCGTTATACTTATTACAGTTTTTCTGATTATTTCTGGAACACCTGCTATTGCAGAAATAGGACCAGCAGATTTTTTGCTTGGTACAAAATGGGCATCTACATCATCTGAACCTTTATATGGGATACTACCGTTTATTCTCGCTTCAATATATGGAATGGCGGGAGCGGTAATACTTGGCGTTCCTGTTAGTATTCTTTGTTCTGTTTTCATTGTAAAAAAGGCTGGAAAAATTCTTTCTCCGATTGTAAGCAGTGTGGTAAATCTTATGTCGGGGATTCCGTCTGTCGTATATGGTCTTGTAGGTATGATGGTGGTAGTACCATCTGTCAGAAATATATTCAGTCTGCCGGATGGTGCCAATTTACTCTCCGCAGTTATAGTTCTTGCAGTTATGATTATTCCGTCAGTTATTTCTGTATCAGAAACAGCTATAAGGGCTGTGCCGCCGGAATATGAAGAGGCATCTCTTGCGCTTGGAGCCAACATGACTGAAACTATTTTTAAGGTGACACTTCCGGCTGCCCGAAGCGGGATATTAGCATCTGTAGTTCTTGGGACAGGCAGAGCAATAGGTGAGGCGATGGCTGTAATGATGGTTTCAGGAAATGTTCCTAATATGCCGGGTATATTTAAAAGTGTTCGTTTTCTTACTACGGCAGTAGCTAGTGAAATGTCGTATTCATCAGGCCTTCAGAGAGAAGCATTATTTTCAGTTGCGCTTGTTCTTTTCTGCTTTATAATGATGATAAATATAATACTCAATCTAGTAGTAAAAAGGGAGAAGAAATAATATGAATACTGCAGTATCCAAAAAAAGAAAAATAAAATGTTCAGTTCTTAACGGTGTAGTAATATTGGCCGCGGGGATCATATGTATTCTGTTTACGGGAATAGTAGCATGTGTATTGATTAAGGGCCTTCCTAATATAACCAGAGAATTGCTTTTTTCAAAGCCAAGTCTTATCGAAAATAAAATAGGTATATGGCCTAATATAATGAATACACTCTATATTATATTTATGACGCTTATAGTTGTGCTTCCGCTGGGGGTTGGTGCTGCTGTGTATCTGAATGAGTATGCAGGAAATAAAAAAGCGGTCAGATTGATTGAACTGGCTGCTGAAACACTTGCAGGTATTCCTTCTATAATATACGGACTGGTAGGAATGCTTGTATTTGTTCAGTTTTGCTCCTTTGGTACAAGTCTGATAGCAGGAGCACTTACTCTGGTAATAATGACTCTTCCAACAATTATTCGTACTGCTCAGGAGAGCCTTAGAACAGTTCCGGACAGTTATCGGGAAGGTTCACTTGCAATGGGGGCAGGAAAATGGTATATGATCAGAACTGTTGTTCTTCCTTCAGCAGTTGATGGGATTGTAACAGGGTGTATACTTGCAGTCGGCAGAATAGTAGGGGAAAGTGCAGCACTTCTGTTTACTGCGGGAATGGCAAATGAAGTTATTGGATTTTTTGAGGCGTTTGAACCGGGAAAATCCGGATCAACACTGACAGTTTCAATGTATATGTACGCTAAGGAACGAGGGGATTTTGATACAGCATTTGCTATATCAGTTATACTTCTTATGCTGACACTTATTATTAATCTGACTGCAAAATTTACTGCAGTGAAACTAAAAAAAGGAGACAAATGATGGATATAATTGAAACAAGTGAAATGAATCTTTGGTACGGAAAAAATCATGCGCTGAGAAATATCAGTATCGGTTTGCCGGAAAAAGAAATTACGGCATTAATAGGACCATCAGGATGCGGAAAATCAACATTTTTGAAATCACTTAACAGGATGAACGATCTTGTTGAAGGCTGTCATATTGAAGGAACAATAATGCTTGGAGGAGAGAATATCTATAAAAATTATGATGTAAATATTCTTCGTAAACGTGTAGGTATGGTGTTTCAGAAGCCAAATCCATTTCCAATGAGCATATATGATAATATAGCATACGGACCGAGGATACATGGAGTCAAGTCAAAATCGAAACTTGATGAGATTGTGGAAACATCGCTTAAGAAAGCTGCAATATGGAATGAATGCAAGGATCGTCTTAAAAAAAGCGCACTTGGAATGAGTGGCGGGCAGCAGCAGAGACTTTGTATAGCAAGAGCTCTTGCGGTTGAGCCGGAGGTTATTCTTATGGATGAACCGACATCAGCACTTGATCCGATTTCTACTTCGAGGATAGAGGATCTTGCAGTGGAACTTAGAGAAAATTATACAATAATAATGGTGACGCATAATATGCAGCAGGCTGCAAGAATAGCTGATAAAACGGCATTTTTCCTAATGGGAGAAGTGATAGAGATGGATAAAACTGAGAAAATTTTTTCTTCACCGGCTGATAAGAGAACAGAGGACTATATTACAGGAAGGTTTGGATAAAGATGAGAGATCGCTACGAAGAACAGCTTGTACAACTAAATACTGAACTTTTAAAAATGGGGACTTTGTGTGAATCGGCAATTAGCTGTGCTGTAAAATATCTTACAGATGATGATCCTAAGCTCAGGGAAAATGTGATAGAAACAGAACACCAGATTGACAGAATGGAACGCAGTATAGAATCTTTGTGTATGAAACTTCTTATTCACCAGCAGCCTGTGGCAAGTGATTTTCGCGTAGTAACTTCAGCACTCAAAATGATTTCGGATATGGAACGTATAGGAGATCAGGCGGAGGATATTTCTGAGATTGCAGAATATGTGAACAGTTCAGGTTTATGCTCGGAAGTAAGTATTAAAGAAATGGCAAAAACAGCTGTACTGATGGTTATGAATAGTATTGATTCATTTGTAAGAAATGATGAAAATATCGCCAGAGATGTGATTGATCTCGATGACACAATGGATTTGCTTTTCGCTGATGTAAAAAAACAGGTTACAGAAGCTGTCAGAACAGGAAGTGCCGATGCAGAATCGATTGTAGATATGCTTATGATAGCGAAATATTTTGAACGAATAGGCGACCATGCGGAAAATATAGCTGAATGGGTAATATTTGCAATTACGGGTTCTCATGATAATAAACAATAGTTTACAATTCCGCTGGATTATTCATAAAAAAATTCTTCATACAGTTGATTTTTTGTGTAATATGTGGTACAATACATACTAGGATTGTGTTCGAAATTATTCTGAATAAACACGAGTATGTAAAGGAGTATATACATGAAAAAGAAGATACTTAGCGGAATTGTTTCTTTGACTATGGCGTTTTCTTCAATGGCTGGCGGCTTGTATGGAACCGTTGACAAAGTGAAAGCGGCACAGACTAACTGGAAATTTGACCTTGGAGGAGGCGGTGCGGCTTCCGGTTATACGGGAGTAAGTGCGGCGGACGGGTATAATTCATCACGTGGATACGGTTTTTCCGGAAGCGTTTCAAATGTAAACGCAAATGGTTCAGGAGCGTTATCAGATGCAGTAAAATTTACCGGAGGCGTGTTTAATGTTGACCTTCCAAGAGGACTTTATCAGGTTACAGTAGTAACGGGAAATGTATCAAGAACGACAATTAATATTGAAGGAATGCCTCAGATGATAAATCTCACCGGTAACAATGCAGTTGAGAGTATTCAGATACCGGTTACGGACGGGCAGTTAAATATTTCAGCAGTTGCAGGCAGGGCGAACACAGAATATTCTATTTCTGCGATAGAAATTACACAGCTTAACAATACCGGACAAATGAAACCTACTGTGTGGATCTGCGGTGACTCTACTGTTGCAAATTATTATAACGTTGCCGACAGTTCACAGCATGGATGGGGACAGTTTCTGAAAAATTATATCAATACAAATGTCTTTGAAATAAGAAATCAGGCTTCAAGCGGTCAGTATGCAAAAGGATTTGTGGAGGGCGGTCAGTTTGACGCAATCAAGACGTACGGTAAACCAGGAGATTACTATATTATTTCCATAGGAATTAATGATACAAACTATTCTAATGCCGATGAATATTATAATGTTGTAACAGATATGGTTAAGACTGCTAAACAGAAGGGCATGAACGTTATACTTGTTAAGCAGCAGGGAAGACATGGTGACTTAAACCGAAATCCTCTTCTGACAGGTCGCTGGTTTGGCGGCCAGCTGGATCAGATTGGCAGTGAACAGAATGTTCAGGTAGTTGATTTGTTCAAGGCATGGCAGGACTTTGGAGTTAGTATCGGTGGATATGACGCCATGAATGATTACTACGCAATAACCAATACCGGAACAGGTGACGATCTCCATCAGAGCGCAAAGGGTGCTCAGAAAAATGCAGAGCTTCTTCAGGGCCTTATGAAAATAGGCGATACCCAGATGGATACGAACGTTTATTATACATTTAAAAACACAAACAGCGGAATGGTAATGGACGTTAAAGACGCAAGGATGGCTGAAGGATCAAATATACAGCAATATGATGCAAACGGAATGAGTAACCAGCAGTGGATACTGAAACCTTTTGCTAACGGAACTACTTATTACTATATCCATTCTGCAATGGATGAAAACTATGTGCTTAAGGCAATGACCGGATCCAATGGCGGTAATATTGAACTGGTTCCTTATGCAGGAAATGACAGTATGATGCTGTTCCAGTTTACTAAAGTTGGTGACGGCTCGTATTACATTTCTACACGTTCATCACGTGATACTTGTTTTGTTGAGGTTGACGCAGCAAGTAAAACCGCAGGAGCAAATGTCCAGCAGTGGGGATGTACATATAACAGCTGTCAGAACTGGCAGGCAGTAAAATCATCTTCTGCAGCTCAGGATCCGAATATTCCGACAGATCCCCCTGATACTCCACAGCAGCCGCCACAGGATGATGGACCGGAAATCGGAACAATGGGTGATGTCAACAGCGACAATATAATAAATATAGCTGATATGATTCTTGCCAAGAGTATTGCTACAGGAGAAAGTGAATATAAAGCGGAAGCAGATGTCAGCGGTGACGGGAATGTAAATGCAGAAGATATTATCATTCTCCAGAATTATTTCTTTGGAAAAGATGTTTCATTTACTAAACCTGAGAAACCGGAAGAGGAAACAAAATATTATTTTGCAATTGATCAGGTATGGGATCAGGGAATTGTAGAAACAGTAAATGCCGGCTTTACAAATCCTAACGGTTACATCAATCTTGATAACAATGATACCAGTAACATAACATTTACAGTAAATGCAGCCTCAGACGGTAATTATATGACACATATACGTTTTGCAAACGGAACTGCTGAAGACCGTCCGATGAAGATATATGTAAACGGGAATACATCAGAATGCTGGCTCCAGTCATTTACCGGAACAGGTGCATGGACAACATGGGCTGAGTTTGGTATAGTTCTTCCGCTTGTTAAGGGTAATAACACAATCAAACTTGTTTCCACAGTAGCAGGAAAGGGAGGTCCTAACCTCGATTATATCACGATTTCAAAAACTGATGAGCCAATTGCGGAAACATATGATCCAAATCAGAACAATAACCCGGGTGACGGCAGTAAGCCAACACTTTACATCCTTGGCGATTCAACAGTTCAGTCATATCGCGAAAGCTACGCTCCGCAGCAGGGCTGGGGTTATTATCTCGGCGATTACTTTATGGGAGAAATTAATATAGCTAACCATTCACTTGCCGGAAGAAGTTCAAAGAAAGCATACGACGAGGGAAGATGGCAGACTATTGAGGACGGCATGAAAAAAGGCGATTACGTAATGATTCAGTTTGCCATAAACGACGCAGGCAAGTCAAATGCAGACCGTTATGCTCCGGTATGCGGGAATGTTGATAACCCGTCAGGCGGTTCTTATGAATGGTATATGACTCAATTTATCAATGGTACACTTTCAAAGGGTGGTACACCGGTTCTTGTAACAACAGTTATTGGAATGAATGCATACAGTAACGGCAGATTTAACAACAGTTATACCGATTACTGCAATGCATGCAAGCAGCTATCAGCAAAATACAGAATTCCATGCATAGACCTTAACTCTATCATGGTTAATCACTATAATTCAGTCGGATATAATACAGCTCTTTCATATCACATGAAAGGTGCAGTTGAAGGTTCTACAGACGGTACACATTTTTGCGAAAAGGGTGCTAATGTAGTGGCAGGACTTGTAGCAAAGGCAGTAAAAGATCAGCAGATTTCCGGATTATACGGTTATGTAAAATAATATCTTAGTGATTAAGACCGCATTGCAGTTTTTTGTAATGCGGTTTTTCTGTTTTTGAAAAAAAATAAGAGTATTTTCTCCGCTATTTATATTATTTGTGTATTGTAAAAGATAAAATAAAATGTTAGTATATAATAAGAGATATTAATGTAATAACCGGAGGAATCATATTTTGCTGTATATAATGCGACATGGAAAAACGGACTGGAATGAATTACATAAACTGCAGGGGAGAACGGATATTCCGCTAAATGAAAAAGGCAGAGAGATGGCTGAACAGGTTCGGGAAGAGTGTGCTGAGATAGGCTTTGATGTTTGTTATACTTCACCGCTTATTCGTGCAAGAGAAACAGCTCAGATCGCACTTGATGGATTGGGTGTTCCGATAATAACTGACGACAGACTTGTGGAAATGTGTTTTGGAAAATACGAAGGTTCTGAAAATGCAGCTGACATCCCGGGGTCACCGATTAAAACCTTTTTTGAAGAACCCGAAAAATACAAAGGTGCGGAAGGTGCTGAAACGTTTGAAGAACTTTTTGCACGTACAGGGGAGTTCATTGAGGAAGTAATCAAACCGGAATTAAGTCAGAATAAAAACGTTCTGATAGTAGGACATGGTGCTATGAACAGCAGTATTATTTGTCAGATTAAGCAGAAAAAACTTGATAAGTTCTGGGAAGCAGGGATACCAAACTGTAAACTGATAAGGTTGATATGATGATAAAAACAATCTGTTTACGGTAACATGTATTAAATCCACAGAGGTGAAAATTATGGCAGTAAAAGATCTAAAACAAAAAATTTTCAACGGAAACTATATAAGCAGAGAAGAGGTAATATCACTACTTTCTGAACCGCTTGATGAGCTGTGCAGATCTGCTGATGAAATCAGAGAAAAGTTCTGCGGAAATACATTTGACATGTGTACAATCATTAATGGTAAAAGCGGAAAATGTTCAGAAAACTGCAAATACTGTGCCCAGTCATCTTTTTACAAAACATGCGTGGAAGAATATCCGTTACTTGATACAGAAAAACTTCTCGAACAGGCAGTATATAATTACAATAAAGGGGTACTGCGCTACTCTATAGTTTGTTCAGGAAAAAAACTTTCAGATAAAGAAGTTGATAAACTCTGTGAAAGCATTAAGGAAATAAAAAAAGTATGTCCTGTTTCCATATGTGTTTCAGCCGGTCTTCTTGACAGAGAGAATTTTCAGAAACTGAAAGATGCCGGTGTCGACCGCATACATAACAACCTTGAAACATCGGAAAGATTTTTTGAAAATGTATGTACAACCCATACATTTCAGGATAAGATTGATTCGATAAAAGCGGCCCAGCTTGCCGGACTTGAAGTGTGCAGCGGAGGAATAATGGGACTCGGAGAGAGTATGGAAGACAGAATAGATATGATTCTTAAGGTAAGGAAACTCGGAATAAAATCTGTTCCTGTCAATCTGATTAATCCGATTCCAAATACACCGTTTGAGAAAAATGAAGTTCTTTCATATGACGAAATGAAGAGGATAACAGCGGTATTCAGATTCCTTATTCCAGACGGTTTCATTCGTCTGGCCGGCGGCAGAAGTCTTATGCCTGATAAAGGCGCGGAATTGTTTGTATCCGGTGCAAATGCATGCATTTCCGGTGATATGCTTACTACTCAGGGAATAACTATCGATAATGATATGAAAACTGTTGCTGATTTCGGGTATGAAGTGAAATTTTCCTGAAATATTTAACAGATATCAACTATGAAGATATCTTTACCAGCAAGTATCCGGCTGAAACCGGAAAACTGTCTAGTGACTGCGTTTGAAGAATGGTGACTCATAAATAGTTTCTTCTGTTAAGTATTCGGAACAGTATCATGTAAACCAAAATAGAAAGGTTTTGATGAATTTGAAGAGGATATTAGATGGTATTAATCCACTTAATTTTATAGTCCTTGCTGTTGCAGGAATAATTAATGCGTTTGGAGTTACCCTATTCTTATTTCCTGTAAAATTGTATGACAGCGGAGTTTCGGGATTGTCGATGCTGCTTGATCAGATTACACCGGCATATCTGACTCTGCCGTTTTTCCTGATGGCAATCAATTTTCCTGTTTTCCTTCTGGGACTAAAAAAGCAGGGAATGGCATTTACTGTATATTCGGTTTTTACCATTTTTATTTACGCACTGATGTCATTCCTTATTACAAATGTTCTTCCGATAGATGTTCAGTTTGTGTCACCACTTGCAGGAGAGGATTTGCTTTTGTGTGCGATATTTGGCGGTGTAGTTTCCGGTGTGGGAAGCGGACTGACTATCAGATTTGGCGGAGCAATTGACGGAATAGATGTTTTATCCGTTATTTTCGCAAAGAAAATCGGTATTTCAATTGGAAGTTTTAATATGATTTTCAATTCAGTCCTATATACAGTATGCGGGATAGTAATTCAGAGCTGGATACTGCCTCTGTATTCAATCGTTACATATTTTATTGGTTCAAAAACAGTTGACTATATCGTAGAGGGATTTGACCGTTCAAAATGTGCGATGATAGTAACAGTAAAAGCAGAAGAGATAACTGCTGCTATGCAGAATAATTTCAGCAGCAGCGGGACTATTGTCAAAGCAACCGGCGGTTATTCACGTGAAGAAAAGGAAATCATTTATTTTATAGTAAATTCATTTCAGATAAATAAAGTGAAGAAGATTGTTCACGAGATTGATGCCAGTGCATTTATCTCACTGCATGATGTATCGGATGTAATAAAGAGTCCGGAAAATAATTAAACTAAAAATACACTATTGACAAATCAGTTTCAATAGTGTATTATTTATACATATTAATCCTACTAATACAGTAGTAAAAGTAGGGATTGAGAAAATGGAGGTAATCATTATGAGTAACATTAAAGAAAGTGCTTCAGAATTAATTGGCGGTACACCAATACTTAAACTTAATAACTATTCAAAAAGATCACAAATTACAAATGCCACCATTCTTGCAAAGCTTGAATATCTCAATCCGGCAGGTTCCGTAAAGGACAGAGTAGCTCTTGCTATGATTGAGGATGCGGAGAAGAAAGGCATACTAAAGCCGGGAGCAACAATTATTGAACCAACAAGTGGTAATACAGGTATAGGTCTTGCAGCAGTAGCAGCAGCAAAAGGATACAAGGCACTCCTTACACTTCCTGATACAATGAGTGTTGAAAGAAGAAACCTTCTTGCAGCATACGGTGCAGAACTTGTTCTTACTGAAGGTGCAAAAGGTATGAAAGGAGCAATTGAAAAGGCCGAAGAACTCAATAAGGAAATTGAAAATTCAGTTATTCTTGGCCAGTTTGTAAATCCTGCTAATCCTGCGGTACACAAAGCCTCAACCGGTCCTGAAATCTGGGAACAGACTGACGGAAAAGTTGATATCTTTGTAGCAGGGGTTGGTACAGGCGGTACAATAACAGGTGTTGGTGAGTACCTGAAGTCACAGAATCCTGATGTTAAGATTGTTGCAGTTGAACCGGCATCAAGCCCGGTACTCTCGAATGGTACAGCAGGTCCGCACAAGATTCAGGGTATTGGTGCCGGATTTGTTCCAGAGGTACTTAATACAGATATCTATGACGAAGTAATCGCCATTGAAAACGATGACGCTTTTGAAGAAGGAAGAGCTTTTGCGGTAAGTGAAGGTATTCTTGTCGGAATATCGTCAGGTGCTGCACTTAAAGCTGCAAAGATTCTTGCCCAGAGACCGGAAAATATGGGTAAGGTAATTGTTGCACTTCTCCCTGATTCAGGTGACAGGTATCTTTCCACACCTATGTTCAGCCAAATTACTGCATTGATCCCGTAAGTTCCATAACGGCAATAGCTACAACTGTGATGCCAATCCAGCAGCACGCTCCCATCGCAAGTGGTTTGCCACCGGTTTTTATGAGCTTTACTATATCGGTATTAAACCCTATTGCAGCCATTGCAAGGACTATGAAAAATTTACTTACTTCTTTTATTGGTTTAAAGAAATCGCCTGAAACTCCAAGACTTATTGAGACTGTGGTAATAACTGAAGCCGCAATGAAGTAAAGAATGAAGAAAGGAAACACTTTTTTCATGCTTACCTTGTTTCCGTCGGATCCGCTTTTCTTTGCGCGCACAAGTGCAAGAACAAGTGTAATAGGAATAATAGCAAGTGTTCTTGTGAGTTTAACTGTAACAGCTTTGTCAAGTGTCTGTGAGCCGAGATTCCACATTGCATCCCATGTAGAAGCCGCTGCGGTAACTGAAGACGTATCGTTTACAGCAGTACCTGCAAATATTCCGAAAGCTTCACCTGTTGCAGTGTCGAATCCAACGAATTGTCCGAAATAAGGAAAAATGAGTGCAGCAAGTACATTGTAGAAGAAGATAACTGAAATAGCCTGTGCAACTTCATCGTCATCCGCATCGATTACCGGTGCAGTAGCCGCAACTGCTGAACCGCCGCAGATTGATGAACCAACGCCGACAAGTATTGATATCCTTGAAGGAATATGGAGGGCTTTACAGAGCACAAAAGCAATGATAAGTGATGTTGCTATAGTTGAAATGATAATTGGGAGCGACTGAGCCCCTGTTTTAAGTACTACGCCAAGATCCATCCCAAATCCGAGGAGAATAACGGCCCATTGCAGTATTTTTTTAGAGGTGAATTTTACACCGCTTTCAAAAGAACTCTTGTTCTTTATTATTTGTCCAAGTATCATACCGGAAATAATTGCGATAACAGCGCCACCGATTACAGGAAACTTTTTTCCGAGAAACCACGATGGAACTGCAATTGCCATGCATATCAGAAGACCTTTCCAGTTGTTTTTGATGAATTTCATTTTTATCAGCCTCTCATTATTTATTACATTAATATATTTTATCATATCAGTCGAAAATATTCAATATAGAAATATCGTACCTGAATGATTAATTGAAAAAATATATCTGGTTTTTCATTTAGAAAATATATCTGAGACTTACTAAATGATATAGCAGCCAAAAAGTAACTTATCCGCTAAAAGTCCCTGTAATATTTCTGAAAAAATATTGACATTTTATTTGGTCTATAGTATATTGCGATATTGTTTTTCGCAGCGTCATTTGCTTTTTGGTTGTACTGGCTAAATAAAAATAAGTCCTCATCACCCGGTACACAGCTGAATAATAATTAAAAATATTTTTTGAACAGTTCTGTTATATTTATAACAGGACTGTTTTTTGGTGAATTTATAATCAACTATAGAAATATACCAGTATTATGGCTCATAAAAAGACGTACAAAATCAAATATATTGTTTGGATACATAACTTATCATAGGAGCATAGAATATTATCATTGTATCCAGGTATTTTTTATGCTATAATATATCATGGACAAAATTTTTTTGCGTCGAAACCCGGAAAAAGTTTAAGCTTTATAATATTTTTAATCTGTAAGATTTCCGGTAAAATCAGCAAATTGAAACAGGAATGTTAAAAGACTATATTCACGTCAATACATTAAAGAAAGGTTATCTGTTAATTTTATGAATATTAACACATCCAAAATGTTTCCTGTTCAGGAGACATCGTATCTCACAGCACAAAATTCAGTCCTTTACAGAACAATAATGCGAATACTTTATAATGAAAAGGAAATGTTAAATTCCCAGATGAGTGCTGAGGAAATATGCAGCAGGCTTCGTACGTGCAGCGGATTTGAAACTACTGAAACAGAGCAGGTTAAAAGTGCTCTTGCACAGCTTACAGAATGGGAAAATGTTATCCCTATGCAGGATCCAAGAAAAGTGAGCACAATAGAAGAATACAAGAACAAGCAGTACAGGTACTCTATTTCCGAACGGGCTGTAATAATAGAACGAATGACTATTGAACTTGAAAATATGACTTCTGAAAGCAATACACTTTCTTCATCACTTCTTGTTCGTATAAATGATTGTCTTATACAGATAAATGACATAATTGCAGAGAAGAATATGATGACTGTAAATGAATGGTGGAAAAATTTTCAGGCGGATTTCAGAAGACTTAATCAGAGTTATTCAGACTATCTGCATACGTTTTACTCCGTCAAGGGAGAAAAACTGATGAAGTCAATGGATTTTATTATATACAAGGATAAGTTTATACAGTATCTCAGAGAATTTATTCGTGTGCTTCAGAAGTATTCTGAAATGATATCAGGAAGACTTGCCGGAATGACAGATGACAGTACTGAAAAATTCATAGATGTCATTACAAATAGTGAAATGGAGATTCCACATACAGGTTCATTAACTCCGGACAGAGAACAGATATACAGTCATGTGAAGGAACAGTGGGAATCTGTCCGTCGCTGGTTTGTAAGTGAAAACGGTAAACAGTCTGTATGCAGCATGGCGATGGAATATACAAATGAAATAATACGAAAACTTTTGAATGATGCAGTTATGCTTATGCAGCTTCAGAATACAGTTATCAGCAGAAAGCAGGATTACCGAAAATACCTCAGTCTGTTTGCAGAATGTGGAGATATCAATGAGGCTCACTGTTTGTCAGCACATGTATTCGGTGTTATGAATGAATATCATTACCGTTGTAATTCGGAAAGAACGACTGACAGTATTCACAGTGATATTACAGATATAGAACCGCAGGTTTTTGAAGTAAAGCCGAGAACCAGGGTATATAAGCCAAGAATCAAATCACAGGGATTTTCCAGCAAGGCATTTGCCAAGGAAGAAAACAAAGTACGTCAGATAAAACGAATCAGTCAGGAACGTGCAATGATAGAAGGGTATATCAAAAACAATGCGATGAATCTTGAAGAGATTTCCTCGCAGGTAGTTCCGGAAGAATTGAGAAAAACAGTACTTAAGTGGATATCTTCAGCAGGTCAGAATAAGAGTCGTTCTGGAATAACCGATTTTGGAAGAAGGTTTAACATAGAGGATACAGGCAGAAGAATACTGTTAAGGTGTTCCGACGGAGAACTTGATATGCCTGGATATATTATTAAGTTTGAGGAAGAAAACAATGGATGAATTTATAAAACTTATGGATGAGTTCTGGATCCTGAAGGAAAATGACCGGGAGAATTATTATAAGATTAAGCGGGCTCTTGATTCTGATATGCGCGATTTCTTTCACAAATTTCCGGACTGGAGAGTTGTGATAAACAATAAACTTATAAAGCTTGAAAAAATTCCTGCAAATGCAAAACCTTTTATGGGAATAGAAAGTTTTGAAATCCCTGAAGATTACTGTCTGTTATGTGCAGTTCTTATATATCTTGATGACAAGGCTGAAGGCGAACAGTTTCTTCTTACAGAGCTGATTGAAAATGTTGAACGAATAGTTTCAGATACCGTAAAAATAGACTTTACACGATATTCTGACAGAAAATCGCTCGTACGGGTTTTGAGATTCGCTCAGGAAAAGGACTTGCTCAGAATATCAGAGGGCTCACTTGAAAATGCTGCAAATGATAAAAATACCGAAATACTCTATGAAAATACAGGTTACTCAGTATATTTTTCTGTTCATCAGGATGAAGATGTTTCCGAGATAAAGAACTACAGAGATTTTGAAGATTATAATCCCGCTGATTCAGACAAAAATTCAAGAGTGTACAGGAGACTCCTTCTTCAGCCGGCAGTTTACTGGGAAAGTTCTTCTGATCCGGAGGGTATCTATCTGAAAAAATACCGTAATTCTATTTCAAAATATCTTGAAAAATATACAGAATCAAGACTGGATATACATAATGGTTCAGCATTCTGTCTTTTTTCGGGTGAGAAAAAATATGGCAGCCTGTTTCCGTCAGACAAAATGCTGTCAGGGATAGTTGCACTTATATGCGGAAATCTTATAAGAAGCAAAAAAAGAACGTTTAAAAGCCGAATGGAATTTGATGAATTTATACTTAAGTGCGTTGATGAATACAGGGCTGGATTCAGTAAAGAATACCGTGAAATGTCGGAGGGAAAATTACTGTCTCAGGTGTTTGGATATATGAAAGACTGGCAAATGATTGAAGAACGAAATGAATGCATAATTGTTCTTGATGGTGCTTTGCTCTCATACGGAAAATACCCTTCAGATTTTAAAAATAAAGCGGAGGAAAAATAAATGGAAAGATGGATAATGAACAGACTTGGATTCGTAAACTTCTGGGTTTACGATGAGGAAATTTTTCCTCTGAGAGACGGAAAGATTCTTCTTAGAGGTTCAAACGGCTCAGGAAAATCAATAACCACACAGAGTTTTATTCCGTATATCCTTGACGGTGACAGACAGCCTTCAAGGCTTGATCCTTTTGGAAGCAAGGACAGGAAAATGAGTTTTTACCTTCTTGATGACAGAGGCGAAGAAAAAGATGAGAGTACGGGATATCTTTTTCTTGAGTTTGCAAAACCGGAAAGCGGACAGTACAGAACTATAGGTATAGGTCTTCACGCAAGGAAGGGCGGAAATATGAATACCTGGGGATTTTGTCTGCTTGACGGAAGAAGAATCGGTTATGATTTTTCATTGTATAAGACGGTAGGAGGCAAGAATATTCCTCATGATGCACGCAAATTAAAGGATGAACTGGGTGACAGAAATCTTTTTGCAGATAAGATGTCCGAATATAAGGAGATTGTTGCAAAGTATATTTTCGGTATAGAACCTGAAAACATCTCTGACTATGATAATCTGACAGATATACTGATTAAAACCCGTTCGTCAAAACTTGCCTCAAAGGAAAACCTGAAGCCTGCTCAGTTGTATGAGGTGCTTAATGAATCGATGAAAACTCTTTCTGATGAGGATTTAAGGCCGATGGCGGATGCGATGAACCGTATTGAGGAACTTCACGGACACATAGAAGATGCTGAACGCGCTCTTTCTGAAACAAAATACATTTCTGCTGAATACAGGAAATACAACACCTATGTCCTCTGGAACAAATCCAGGAGATATATGAAAAAACATTTACTATCTTCTGAACTTCGGAAAAATACTGAAAAATTCAGAAATGACATAGAGGAGAACAAACAGCAGTACGAAACTGCTGTTATGGAATATGACAAAAGTATGCAGCTGCTCTCTGACTACAAAAGAGAAAAGGAAAGTCTTGATCTTACTGATATAGAAGCAAGAATAAATCAAAAGCAGAATGCACTTGCGGAGATACAGAAGGACAGAAAAGAAGAGACACAGAAGAAGCAAACCTTTGAAATAAAAAAAGAACAGATAAGAAAGAAATACCTGGATAAGAGAGAGACTGAGAGAAAGATTGAAGATTACAGCTATGAAACGGAAGTCCAGCTGAGGGAATACCATACCTATGAGGAATATCAGTTTCCGTTCTATGAAAATTATCTGACCGGTATCAATTCTGATCCTTATTTCTGCCTGCAGGGGAGTGTATGCCGAAGAGAATGTTTATCTTTTGCAGGCTCAGTAAAAGCAGCACTTGACTCTCTTAAGAAATACGAGTCGGAGAAACTGCGTGAAGACGAAGCTCTTCGTAAACTTGATGCGGCAAATGAAGAAACCGAAAAATCCCATCTGGAATTATCTGAAGCTGAGCGTGCTCTTGATGAGCAGAAGGACAGATTAATTGAATCTTATTATATTTCTGCAAAGAACAATGAAGAATATATTATTGCCGAAGACACCCTTTCAGAACTTGAACTGCTTGTTTCCAGATATGACGGTCCGGGTGTTTCTTCTGAAATATACAATATTCTTAGCAGAGAAGAACAGGTGCTCCAGAAAGTTCTCATAAGTCAGGAATCAGACCAGAAAAATATCTGTCAGAAATACAAAGAGGAATGTAAAGAAAAGTCAGTAAAGCTTGAAGAACTTAAAAAAATGACAGAGCCTGTTCCGGAAAGAAATGAACGCAGGGAGTCTGCAAGAAAACTTCTTTCAGAAAAGGGAATAAAGTTTTATTCGTATTATGAATGCATTGATTTTAAGGATGATGTTGATGAGAAAACACAGGCTGTAATAGAAGCCCAGCTCATTGATTCAGGTATACTTGATTCACTTGTCATTCCGGGTGCGGATAAAAAGCTTGCAGAAGAAATACTTGGCGATATATCCGATTGTATTATAACCGATGATGAAAACAGATTTACAGACAGCCGGTATTTTAAGAATGTATTTGATTTTGCAGTTCCTTATCCTGAAGTCAGTGAGGAGGGATTTTTCAGCAACGGTCTTGTTTTTGGACATGCTGAGTCATATGGCAGTGTAAGATTTATTGGAACAGAAAGCAGAAAACGATACAGGGAAAAGATGATATCGGATTTGTCAGATTCGCTTTGCGAATCTGAAGAACAGCTTGAAAAAGCCAGAGCTGAGCTGGAGAAAATCAGAAACAGGATAAAAAAACTTGAATCTGAATTCAAAGGCATGATGGGAACGGGCGATATAAATGCAGCCTGCAGCCTTGCTGATAAATGCAAAAGTACTCTTGATGTAAAAGTAAAAAATGCACAGCAGTGTGAAAAAGAATACAGTCTTGTAAAATCCGCTATCCAGACCTATAAAGTTGAAGCTGAGAGGCTTTGTCGTGAGTTTCCGTATAAAAAAACATCAGAAGAGTATTCGGATGTTTACGATTCTGCGATGAATTTTCAGGATACAGTTATGGAAATTATAGATATACTCCGTAATAAAAATGAGAGTATGCGTGAACTTTCCGTACTTGAAGAAAGTATTGCGGAGGCGGAGGAAAATGCTGAATCAATAGAAACAGACCTGAAAAATATTTCTGTCAGAATACATGGAAATGAAGAAACAGTCAGATTATGCGACGAATTTCTTAACAGTACCGAAAATGCAGATAAAAAGGAAAGGGCAGAGTTTCTGGTTAAAGAAATCAGTAAAACTGAGGAAAAGAACATCGAGTACAGTAATGTAAAGACAAGATGCGAAGAAAGAATCAGGAATCTGTCAGAGCAGCTTGAAAAGGAAGAATCAAGTCTTAGGGATTCAGAAACTGAGGAGAATCTGCTCAGAGAAATATATATAGAGGAGATCGGATTAGGTTTCAATTTATATGAAAACAGCAAAACTCCGGAACAGTTTGCGGCAGAACTGGATAAAAGCCTTTCTGATAATGAGAAACAAAAGAGCCTTACAGAGATACAGGATCGTTTATCTGATGCGTACAGAAAACACAGCAGTGTGCTCTCAGCTGAATATGGAATGAATCTTGGGCATTGTTTTGAAGATGATGATTCGGACACAGTACGCAGGAGAATGCAGATTACTCTCGTATGGAAAGGAAAGAAGATATCTCCGTTTGATTTTGAAAAAGAACTTGTAGAAACTATTGAAAATGACAGACTGCTTATAAAAGAAAATGAAGAACAGATGTTTAAGGAGATACTGCTTGACACTATAAGCAAGAAACTTTACACTCGCATTGAGGAAAGCCGTAAATGGGTTGACTCCATGGCTGATTTAATGCAGGGGATAAAAACGTCAATGGGTCTTTCGTTTTCCCTTAGCTGGAAGCCAAAAAAGAGTTCCGGTGAAAATGAAATGAATTATGATGAACTGAGCAGAATACTGATCAAGAGCAGGGAACTGATAAGCAATGAGGATTTTGACCGGCTTTCCGCACACTTCAGCAGCAGAATTGAATCGGAGAAAATGATGTATGAGGAAAAGGGCAGCGACGTAAATTATTCAGATATTATAAGAAATGTTCTTGATTTCAGAAACTGGTTTGAGTTTAAGCTTCACTTTAAACAGCCGGGAAATCCAAAATACGCAGAGCTTACTAACAGCCGTTTTAATACTTTCAGCGGAGGAGAGAGGGCTCTAAGCCTTTACATCCCGCTTTTTGCAGCTGTTGCGGCACAGTACAAGAAAGCAGGGGAACAGGCACCTATGATACTGGCTCTCGACGAAGCTTTTGCAGGTGTCGATGACAGTAATATAAGCGAAATGTTTGGACTTTTAGAGAAGCTTGGATTTGGATATATTATGAATTCACAGGCTCTCTGGGGATGTTATGAAACTGTTCCTTCTCTTGAGATTGCAGAACTTTTCCACGAAAAAGACAGCGGAGTTATTACAGTCATTCTTTATGAGTGGAACGGAAAACGTAAGATACTTGAGGGATAATTCTATGAACGATGAACTGGAACAATGCGTTGCATTTTTTAGATCAAAACCGCAGTATAAAAGAATAATGCAGTGCATATATAAGAATTTTGTTAGTTATGGCGGGCCGTCCGGAAATGTAATAATAAAGGATGCTTCTGCTGAAGAATGTAATGCGGCTAACGGGATAATAACTCCCAAAAGGCCGTATTCACCGCCTTTGCTGAAGTTCAGGTTATCTGATTTTGAAAGAGGGCTATCAAACACCAGATTTGGAAGTGTATCGCTTCAGCAGTTGACAGAAGCGTATTTTAATACGAGAATAGTAGGAAGCAAAGAAAAGAAACTGAACCGGGAACAGCTACGGCAGAGTTTTCAGGAAAATATTCTCTTAAAATCCAAAGGCAGTATCAGTGAAAAGTGGTTTAGAGAAATGTTTTCATCGCAAAATTACGGATATCGTTCAGTAATGGCCGAATACAAAATTTCTCCTGAAAAAGCGGAGACTCTTATGCTTTATCTTAAAGATGCTCTTGAGATATCTTATGAAAGCAGTCTGCCGGTTCAGCTTGCAGTTTTAAGTGCCAGAATTACCGGAAATCCACATTACTTTGACAAGTCAAATACCGCAGGAAGATTATTGCTGCAAGGGATGTCGTGTATTTCCGGGATTATGCAGACCGGTGCTTCCGAAACAGAAAAAGAAATATATGCAGCGTTTAATATTGAGCCGGATAATATTTCAGGTGCAGCTGCAGCAGTAGGAGTAAGGCTGTTTGATGAAAATCATAAAGAACATCCTGGTTACGGATATTTTGCGGATAATGGAGAAGTATGCCTTATTTCCGTTTCCGGATTATCAAAAATAAGATATGCTGACTGTGACAGAAAAACTGCATACATAGTAGAAAACCCGATGGTTTTTTCAGCTTTGTCTGATATAGCTGCAGAAAGCAATGTATGTCTTATTTGTACTTTCGGACAGATCAAATATTCCGGACTTAAACTCATTGATATGTTAGCCAAAAGCGGATGCAGGATATTTTACTCAGGAGATTTTGATCCTGAGGGATTGCAGATTGCTGATAAACTTATTTCGAGAAATTCGTGTATAATACCATGGCACATGAGTGTGGATGACTATATATCTCTTGAAAAATCAGATACAATATCAGAAAAAAGGATAAAAATACTCGAAAGTATTTCTAATCCTATACTAAAAAAGACTGCAGAAGCGATCTTAAGTTCGGGAAAAAGTGCATATCAGGAACTTCTCATTGAAAATCTTGCAAAAGACATTATTAAAATAAACCCTGAATAAGTAAATTCTTATTCAGGGTTTATTTTTGCCTAAAAACGTATATTACTTCTCGTCATGATGATGGTGATGCGGTGGATCTGCATATCCGTTCAGGATATCAGAAATCAGGTTTACTATTTCATTATAGCAGCCCCCACAGCCCATAGCACATGAAGTTGTCTTCTGAAGCTGTTTAAATGTGTCTGTTACATCGTCAAGGCTGCTTAGATTGTTCATAGCATTGTAAATATCTGAGTAGCTTACACCCATACAACGACATATCTCGCGGTTTTCCATTATAATTATCCTTTCCTGTTTTAAATAAAGATTACAACAATAAATAGTATATCGTATTATTAATTTAGTGTCAATACTATTGTGAATGACGTT
>JAEDJV010000053.1 GCA_016296165.1 Oscillospiraceae bacterium
TAGAATCAATCATAGTATATTCTCTGAAATTATTCAACGCTGATTCATCTTCTATCTTCTTGATTGGAAGTATCCCTGTGATATATCCAAGTGCAAGAAATTCCTGTGATTCCTCACTTTTAAACAACGAATGCAAAAACTGAAGGTACTCATGTACCAGTCCGGGTTTATCTGATAAGTTCCGGACCACGCAATCCCACTCATCTATGATGATTATAAAAGAGGTTTTTTCATTTTCTGCACTGTCATAAACCTGCTTAAATACTGAAGCTGTAGAACTACTGTAATCCACATCAGGATATTTTTCCCTGAACTCATTAAAGATATGCCGTTTGATTTCCTTCACGAGGTTATCAGAATAATCATCGGCAAATGAAGCGATATCGAGATGAATTACATTATATTTATTCAGATGTTTTTTAAAATCAGGGGCCTTTGATATTTCTAATTCTGAAAACAATTCTTCAGAATCGCATCCCTTACTGTAATATGCATCTATCATTCTTGCTGCCTGCGATTTACCGAAACGACGTGCATGGCTTACTGAAATACAATTCTTTTCAGCAAAAAGTTTTCTGTTAAGCAAATTTAAAAGTCCGCTTTTATCAATGTATATTTCATCTTTTGCAGCTTTTCTGAATCCTGCGTTTGATGGATTGAAGTATGTTCCCATGGGTTATTCCTCCGGTAAAATGTAGTTTACAGCTGTCATAAGTATAGCATTTTTTTACTGATTTAGCAAGAGAAAAACATTCGTAAAATAATTCGGGCATCACAAAAATGCCACAGCAATTTAACCGGCTGCGGCATTTTTTATTTATCTGAATCTGTTTTGTTCGGAATCGTATTCGTATCCTAAAAGTTTAAGTTTGTTTTTTATTTCTTCTTCAGAAACATCCATGTCATCACACAGAGCTTCAAGAGAACTGTACTGATCTCTGAGTTTTGTATTGATAACGCTGAGCAAAATTGCCGGATCATTTGGCAGCATATTTATCCCCCCCTTTTTATTTTCTGTCACCGGCCGCGAATTCACCGGGACATATGTCTATAACAGGTCTCATAGGCTGAACCATTGCATCCTCATATCTGCAGGTCCACTGTGAGTTTTCGTCAAGTAAACCATCTTTTGTGAGTCCGTCAATAGTATCACCGTCTTTTATTTTCTGACCACTCTGATAAATGTATGCGGCAATATTATATATATAATTGATGACATCATTCGGATTAAGTGTATGGAAATGACACTGAACATCAGGCAGTCCTACTGCACACATACCATGTGTGTCGACCAGCATCTCCTCTGTATCTTTTATACTGTAATATCTTGCGTTTACAGCGTAGCATATAAACCTGTCTGATCTGTCAGTCTTTTTGCTTCTGATAAGGTCTGCAGGTACAAGTTTCCCGCCTGACGGAATCCATACCGCTTTACAGTCAGGCATTATATTTACCACTACTTCAAGCCAGTCCATAAGGAGTTTCGTTCTGTGTTCTGCGTCAAGAGCTGCCATCATATCAGCCGCAAGAATCTTATGCGTGCATTTTTCCAGAAATTCATCACGATTTTCAATTTCCCTTATCTGAGCCCGTTCAGGATCAGAAATATCATCCTTCCTGAAAGGCATAATATTTCCGAGTATAACCTGTGCAGGAATATTTCCCTCCTTAAAGTGACTTGTATATCTTCTGACGCCGAAACTTGTAAGTTCAAGACTTGATGATACAACATCCACTTTGCCGCATTTTTGTTCAAGGTCGGCTTTAAGTATTTCAGCATCCGGTCTTTTGGGTTCATGATCAAAAAGAAGCCACATCTGAAATACATTGCTCTGCTGTTCATACTGATCTGCAAGTTTTGAGTTTTTATTATCTTTTTTCATTACTGATTCTCCATATATTATTATTATTGTTATTACCTTATACCAAATCCGTTAAGACTTCTTTTTTTGATTGCAAGTTCAAGAAGTTCAGGAAGCTGCTCAGGCGGGCATGCAAAACATGGTATATCCATGGAAGCTATTTTTTCTGCCAGAGCATTGTCATAACATGGTTTGCCGCTGTCAGAAATAGCAAGAAGAATTATTATGTTTACCCCTGATTCCTTAAGTTCCTCAATACGTCTTATAAGTCCGTTACGGTTTCCTCCTTCATAAAGGTCAGTAACCAGAAACATGGTTGTCTTTTCAGGTTCAGAAACAAGACCGGAACAATAGGCAACTGATTTTTCAATATCAGTACCGCCTCCAAGCTGGATACCATAAAGCAAATCAACCGGATCCGAACACAGTTCCGTAAGGTCCGTAACACTTGCATCAAATGCTACTATATGCGTTTTTACAGAACTCATACTTGCAAGAATACACCCCATAACAGATGAGTAGATCACTGATTCACCCATTGAACCACTCTGGTCAATGTCCAGAATTACAGTTCTTGAGGCTGACCTGGAAGCACGTTCAAAAAAATAAAATTTTTCAGGAAGTATGATTTTAAGATCAGGGTTGAAATTTTTCAGATTTCGTCTGACTGTCAGTTTGTAGTCGAGAGCTGCGGCTGAAGGAATCGGAGAATGCTCTCTGCGGTTTATTGCAGCAGCGACAGAACGTTTAATGTCATCTGAGAGCCTCCTGTTTATATCCTCAACAATCTTTGAAATATATATCCTTGCATTTTCCTTTGCACGTTCAGGAATCTGGTCTTTTAGCATAAGCAACAGAGACGCAGTTGAAATATCAGGTTCAAGCCCGTCAAGCATCTCCGGCTCAAAAAGAAGCTGTTTAAGTCCACGCCTCTCAATCGCATCATTCTGAATCACCTTAATCTCCATAGGAGCAAAAAGTGAACGAAGGTCACCAAGCCATCTGGTAATCTGTGGAGAGGACATACCATTTCCTCCGGATTTTCCTGATCCTTTTCCGGAAACACCGTCATTCCCGTAAATCTGAGAAAGAGCAGAATCCATAAGAAGTTCTTCTGCCGATAATCCGGCTCCACCCATATTATTTATCTGATCCTGAGTATCACTTCCCAGAATCAGCCGCCAGCGTTTAAGAAATTCTTTATTTTCCATCATATATCACCAAAATCGAAATCATCAAGTTCGTCAAGAGACGCCTTTTCATCTGACGTAATTTCAGCCATTATATATTCAGACGCTGCTTCAGATGAAATTCCCAGCACCTCACCGATATTTTCTGCAATATCAGATTTTTCAGAAGGAGAAAATTCTGAAAAAGTACGTCTAAGACAGATCAGTACCGGCTTAAATTCTTCGTCATCAAGTTCAGAAATAAAATTGCAGAGTTTCTCCCACAAACTAAGTCTGCTTATAAGTGAACGGCGGTTTTTTCGTGAAAGTCCTTCAAACCATAGTGCACCGTCAGCCGGAGGAGTACCCTTTGACAGTCTTCTGCTGATAAGTTCTGAAAGTTTTTTTGAAGAAATTTTTCCTCGTTCTGTAAGTACTGCGCAGGCAAATCCGGAAACAAGAGGGTTTACAGTATCGCTGTCTGCAATACGGTCAAGTACTAAAACAAAACGTTCCTCATCGAGAAAATCATGTGACAGACAGGCGTCATTTACCTTTGATATTACTCTAACTATTTCCTCGGCAGCCGCTTTATCACATACTGAAGCAGAATATACCCCCAGACAGAATCTCAGAAAAAGGCGTTCCATAAGCGGAACAACCGGGGCTGTATCAATTCTTCGTATGCTTCCGAAACGAATTACTGATGAAAGGGTACCAAGTGTATCCCCTGTATCTTTAACATCAGTACAGTCTGCCGCAAGTCTGCCGACTGCTGATACCGCTGTTTTTACTGTATCGGGAAGACCACATTCAAAAGAGTGTGAAAGTATTTCTGCTGTTTCCGAAAGACTCTGGGCTTCATTAAGAGAGCCGTTCAGAATATATTTTGCAGTCTGCTCTACAGTATCACCGCTAAGAGAGGCTTCAACTATTTGTATTTCTGTTTCAGGAGTCCACTGCAGTTTCCAGATTTCTTTCCATGTAGCATTGTCCTGATTTATATAACTCTGTTCCCCGAAATGGATATTCAGAACACTAAGTCTGTGAAGGAAAAACGAACGGTTCAAATCGAGAAAAGCGGACTTTTCGGATTTTACACGAAGATTTTCACGCAGGTCAAGTTCCAGTTGTTCGCCGGCAGCAGAACGATATTTGTCAAGTTTAAGTTCCTTAAGCTGTCTCATAAAATCATCCTGCAGTGAAGTGCATACTGTCCCTTCCGGAAGATAACCTATCTTCAGACCTATTTCGGTATCAGCAGCTGCAAGGGATATCTCGCCGAAACTTCCATGTCCCATACAGGTTACAGCAGCATCTCTGAGGTCTGCAATTGAGGGCATATTTCCGCTTCGCATCTGTGCAAGAGTCCCGGCAAGTTTCAGAGCTTCAATCACCTGTGCCGACGAAGCGGAAAAGCCATGTTCCCTCTGATATCCTGCGATACGTGAAAGATATTCGGCAGAACTGTCTGAAAGCGTGCCTTTTACCCTGTTATTCCACAGTATCTCATAATACGCAGGTGCTCTGCTTCCTGCACCATATCCTGAGTGTGAGGAAAGTTTGTAATATGAATAAGGCATAAGCGTTGCCTTTGCTTCTGTCTTCGGAAGATTTTCGGTAAGTTCCCTGTCCTCTTCTGAAAACGACACATTCTTAAGTCCGTAAGTATGGAAAGCACCTGTGATTACCGCTATATTGCCGGAGCCTGTTTCCTTTTCGGTCTCACTTATAACACGTCTCATAAATGCTTCACGCAGTTTATTGTGTTCATTGTTTTCTGAAAAATCTCTTATGGATTTTCCGTACTCCTCTGCAGCGGAGATAAAATCATCATAATTTTCATTGTGTTCAAAATTATATTCCCAGAATGTATCATTGTCAAGACCTGTGGATTTTTTTATATAGTCATAAACTGAAAATCTTCTTTCGCTGTCAGAAATCTGTTCAGTATCAGATTCATCCTTTACGGCGAGCACACAGTCTGAAGGAAGATCGCAAAATTTCACAGGAATATTATTTCTGACAGCCCACAGCATAGCCTGATATTCAGGTGAAAACTCTGCAAAAGGCCACAATACAGTTTTTACAGGGGCTTCTTTGGTGTATGCCAGAATTGCAGCGGGCATACCCGATGACACAGAACACAAAGAAGAAATAAAACTGCTCAGATCGTACGGACCTTCAATCAGAACCGCTTCCGGTCTGCAGCGGTTCAGAAATTCTTTTACATAAAATGCACAGGCCGGCGAAAGATGTCTTACGCCAAAATAATAAACCATTACTGATTACGCTCCTTGCATTCACTGTAAAGTCCGGAATAGGATTTTCCGCGTTTACGCATAACATTTTCAAGATATTCTGTCCATACGGCCTTATCCTTTGATTCATCCTTAACAATTGCTCCCTGCAGAGCTGAAGCAAGTTCAGAGTCACCAACAGTTCCGTCACCAAAACTTCCGGCAAGTGCCATGCTGTTTACAAGCAGAGATATAGCCTCTGCGGAAGAAAGTACCCCGGATGTTGATTTCAGTTTAATCTGTCCATCCAGTGTTTTTCCCTCGCGAAGTTCACGAAAAACAGTAACAACACGTTCAACAGCACTATCATCAGGGAGTCTGGCATTGAGCTGGAAGTTATCAGCCATCTGTGCAACGCGGGTTTTGACGATATCGATTTCTGTTTCCATATCAGAAGGGGCAGGAAGTACAACAATGTTGAAACGTCTTTTCAAAGCTGAAGACATTTCGTTTACGCCCTTGTCTCTGGTATTTGCAGTAGCTATTACAGAAAATCCCTTCTTAGCAGCAACTTCCTCTGAAAGTTCCGGAACAGAGATTCGTTTTTCAGATAAAATGGAAATAAGGGCATCCTGAACTTCACTTGCACAGCGTGAAATCTCTTCGATACGCGCAATAGTACCTGTTTCCATAGCGTTGTAAACAGGGCTTTTTACAAGAGATTCAAAGGATGGTCCTTTGGCAAGAAGCATTGCATAGTTCCATGAATAACGTATCTGTTCTTCAGTTGTTCCTGCCGTACCCTGAATCACTCTGGATGAGTTTCCATTTATCGCAGCAGTAAGATGTTCTGAAAGCCATGATTTTGCAGTACCCGGTTCACCTATCAGGAGGAGGGCTCTGTCTGTTACAAGTGTAGCGATACATATCTCAACAATCTTTCTGTCACCCATGTATTTTGGTGTAATTGTAACGTTACCGGATTTTCCGCCCATTATGTATGTGAGAACGGACTTAGGAGACATCTGCCATCCTGCAGGTACAGGGTTTGTTTCATTTTTGATAAGTGCGTCTATTTCACTTTTATAGAGGATCTCCGCAGGGAGACGTAATATTTCACTTGAATTTGACATCGTGTTATGATTCCTTTCATGAATAATTTGTTTTACATTTCATTTTAGCACAGACGTATTATTTTGCGTGAATTTACGACTGAAACCGGACAGATGTAAATCTTTCTTTCTAAACTGCTATAGAAAAATTCACCGAGAAGGGCGCCATTTTCAAGGTTGTCTTTTCCAAGAACAGAAAGCACACTGCAGGTATCCGGATAATTGTCATTGGAACGCAAAGCTATGGTTTCATCGTTGTATCTGAGTACAGCATGACCATCGGAAACAGAAAATTCAATCGAATCGAAAGGAATAAGAAATGCTACTGATGTATCAGAAAGGGTATTTTTAAGTTCATTTTTTGCTTTTTTCACAGCTTCTGAAACAGAATTTTCAGCTTTTGAAATAATAACAGAACAGATATTATCATCAGGCTGTGTCATTTCGGAACTTTCCCAGCGGATACGTTTGTTGCAGCCTCCCGGATAATGGTATAATTCTTTTATTCGGAGCAGACTGAAAACGGAATCATCCGCTTTTACATATTTAAGAGCTTTGAGAGGGCGGATATTCTCTGTTTTTGAAATTTCACCACTTTCGAGATCAATCCAGTATCCGGTATCAACTTCTGCCATATGCATACTATCATGAATAACAGTAAACGAAAGCTGAATAATTTCCGCATTTTCCTTATAAAGTCCTAATTCTTTAAGCTGAGTAAGCTTCCATATTCCTCCCATAGCCTCGTAGAGAATGCTGTCCTGCGGTAAAACTTCACCGCTTTCGAGTTTTGAATTTATGTATTCCCGGCTTTTTTTCACAGTTGAAGAAAGTTTTACACAGAGAGAAATAATACGTTCTGCTTCATTATCGTCAGGGTTTGAAGAAATTTTTTCGGCAGCAGAAATAATTTCATTCATGATGGCCTGAGGTTCAGGAAGATAATAGTCACCAAGCTGCTTAGCAAGATTCTTGTACTGTGCAGCAGAAGAACTGTTCACAGAAGAAACGCCTCGGTTAAGAATATCGTTTACAAAATTTTCAGCAAGTTCAAGCCCTTCTGCCTGCTTTGAAAGTTTTTTTGCTATAGCATTTTTACTGGATTTTGCAGTTTTCTTTTTATTCTCTGAATCAGGGGCATTTTCTTTTGCAGCTGCTTTTTCAGCCTTTTTGTTTATTTTATCACGTTTTGCAGCTATATCTTCCGGAATTTCTGAAATCTTAAATTCCTTTCCATCAAGCCATTCAAACATTATAGCTATACTGTGCTTACATGGAAACTGGCGGCTTGGACATGAACATCTGAAAACCGGAGAATCCCCTGAAAAATCGGCTGAAGTGCTGTATGGCTTAATTCCACTCCCCTTGCATTCTCCAAAAATCAAAGTTTTATCATCTGTCCTGCAAAGAGAAATAAATCCTCCGCTGCGCGAAATCTTCAGTCCGTTTGATACTGCAGATGTATTTGGAGCTGACATGCGAATGAGCTCATCTGTAATTATTTCTGCTGTTGGCATATAATCAATCCTTTCATATCATATTTATTTATCTTCTGAATATATTAAAATAAGTTCATCCAGATGCTCAATATCCGATTTGTCTGCTGTAGGATTATTAGAACAATTCAAAGAAATATCATACGATTCTCTTGTATTTTTAAGTTTAGTTAATTTCTCACTGCAGGACAGGGTATTTTCTTTCATATCAGTCAGAAGAGATGAAACGGATTCTCCGTTTTTACGTTTTTTCAGATAATCTACTGTTAAATATCTGAAAATATATTCATCTAAAGCATGAAAATCTCTGTTTTGCAGTGAATGAGTTTCATATATTTTTCTCATCTCTTTTAATTCAGATATTTTGTCTTCACATGACATAGGAAATCTTTCAATATAAGACAGAATAAATGTGAATGATTTGTTTCTTTTGTCCTTTAAACAATCCTTCAGATAACTGCAGGCGATACCTCTGTATTTTTCTGAACTTTCTTTTATACCGGTCCTTGAAAGAACTGAAAGACTGAAAACATTAGGAAACTCATGTACAGTTGCGAAAATAAATTCAGAGGCATATTTTTTTACACGTTCCACATCCTGCGGGGAACACGGACAATGCTCTAAAAGTACTGAGAAAATACTTGATATATTTCCGCACAGTTCTTCTTTTTTCGCTTCCGGGCAATTCCGATTGTTCATAAATGAGGTATCCGCTAAAAATTCAAGCATTTTTTCAGGGATACTTTTAAAAATATGAACTGATTCCCTGCTGTATTTATGTATATTTGTAAACAAATTTATATAATATGTCTGAAAGTTTTTTGAATAGCCAACATAACCTAAAAGATTTGATATATCAATACGATTCTGTACCGAAATATTTTCAAGTTCATCAAAAGCACTGTCAGGATTTTTTATAAGAGTCATCAGAAACTCTGCTCTGAAAAATGTTTCAGGGTCTTTTTGGCAGAGATTGTGTACAAGCTCTGTATAGGCAGGATTATCGGGATGATTTTTTGTATTTACTGCTAATATATCGGCAAATTTATTGAGACTATCCTTAACTCTTATTTTACTTAATTTTTCCGGGTTTTTACGGCAGTAATCTGAAAACCAGAGAGCAAAATCTTCAATGTCAGGTTTATTGGCAAGCAGTTCAATATCATTGTAAACCCAAATTGAAGAGAAAATGTCTTTTTCCGCTTCTTCAGTCTGCAGTTTTTCCAGAGTATTCAGAAGTTTTTTCTTTGCAAAATCCGAACAGATTTTATTCTCTGAAAGTGCTATATATTCAACATTGACTTTTTTGAATTTTTCAACACTTTCAGTCATTTTTGTCCATACAGGCTCTGCTTCAGGAGGATTGATAACTGCAAGAGAACTTATTACCTCATTTTTTACCTTCCCCTTCTGGGTGTGATACATCTGCATAAGTATATCTGCATTTTCAGAAGATAAGGCCATCGCTTTAACAGCCTGGATTCGTACATTCTGCGGATTTCCCTCATTTACAGCAAGTTCTGTATACCACCTGTTTTCTTCTGCACCTGCTATACGGCATATATACTCCACCTGATTTCCTGTTTCCTTTGGATTTGACAGATCAATGCTTTTTTTGAGCAGCGGGATAATATCTCTGCCATAATGACTGCACAGGATATCGCCGATTGAGATTATGTTTTCATTGTTTACACCTGATTTTGAAATAAAAGCTGCAAGCACTCTGGGGTCTTCCAGAACTTTACGGTCAGAAAAATCAATGCTCATTTTTCCGTTTTTAACCTCATTTACAGCTTGATCTATAAATGAATACGGTGTTTCCAGAGATACAGTTTCAGAAAAATTATGCTCAGCCGGTTCTGTTTCAGCAGGATCCACAAAGTTCCCCTGTGTTACCGCAAGTGCATCTGCAAGTGCTATACAATCTGCAATCTGCGAAGCAGGATTTTCAGCAGAAAAGAGTTTATCACACATAAGATAAAGTTTTCCGAAAACCTTATTTGCCTCTGACATAGGCTTAAAATTTTCAACTGCTCTCTTAAGTCTGAAATCCTCACTTATTACTGAACATCCTGCAGCTGCCGATAAATAAAGACGTGTTCTTAATTCATAAAACGGTTTTATATCCATGTTTATTATCCCCTTTCATATTAACACTAACCGGTGTCCGGAACTGATATACGCATAAACTCATCTGCAGTTATTTTCGCTGTTATGGTAATATCAATACCTGATTTATTAATGCAAATAATAATATATTCATATTATATCATATTTTAGCAGAGTGTTTCAATTTTTTTATATATTTTTTAAAAAAATAATCCGGAAAATGTAATTTTCCGGATTATCTGAATCTTATGCAATTAAGGAATCAAAGAGAAAATCTTTCCGAGGAAATAAGCAGCCATTGTTTTATAGTCGTCTGAATCAACTGATGAACTGCTGTCAATATCGCCGTTGAGCGAATACTCTTCTTCAATTATTATATTTTTCATCATAATCACATCAAGAATGTTGATTACACCATTTCCGTCAACATCTCCGTAGTTAGGATCTTCTTTTATCTGATTTAGTTTCCACCAGCGAAGGTTGAAGAGCGAACCAGCTCCGCCGCTGAAGACAAAATAAACATCCTGCTTTCCTGTTGTCATATCAATACTGCAGTTCTTTGTTGTGTATGTCTGCCAGCCGCTTGTGTTTGTTACAGCACATTCACCTATTGTCTTTCCGTCAGGTCCGCCAAGTTTTACGGTGATTTTTCCGCCTTCAGAAGCAGAAGCAACACGAAAATCAATTGAATCTGCACCGTTACCGAAGTCAACATCTTTAAATCCGATGTAATCTCCGTTATCTATGTAAGCTACGTCTTTTCCGCCTTCACTACAGTTTTCAAGCTGTACACCTGACTGATCAGAGTAAGTATCTGCATCTATCTGAGAAGCTGAACCGCTGATTCTGAGAAGACCGTTTGATTTGCTTAAAATTTTACCCGTACTGTCTATTACATAAAGTTTATATTCTCCTTCTTTTTCAGGAGTGCGTATCTTGGTTGATGTTCCCGAAGCTTTTGTCATTTCAGGACCGGCTTTAAATGAAGTTGTTCCGTCAGGAGCAAACCAGATTGTATTACTACTGTTCTCCGCACTTCTTACAGGAAGCTGAATACCACCCTTCGCTGCGCAGCTTGCAGGGAATACGAGATCGGCCATTGACACAAGATATCCCGGAACCAGATGTTTGTATTCATCACTTAAACCTGAATTAAGACAAATCTTATACTGCTCAAGCGGCCACACATTATCAGGAATAACTATAGGTGTATCAATTTCACTGTCAGGAGGATTTTTTCCCATCTTGTTTACTGTAGCATATGTACGCTTAATCTTAAGATGATGTTTATCTCCGTATTCTTCACAGTTAATAGTGTATGTTACATCCTTGCTTATCTCAAGGACGTTGTCATTTTCTTCGATATATGCTGTTCCCTCATCATTGTGAAGTCCATATGTCGGCTGGAAAGGAGCTGCTGCAGGAATACCCTGTATGTAATTTTCATTGATAATTGTACCCGGCATCTGTCCTATTGTGTAGATACCGCCGCTGTCATGAAGTCTGTTGAGTGAATTTGTAACTCTGTTGTAGCAGATAGAATTATTTTTACATGTTGTTGAATCTTTAAAATTACACCAGCCCCAGCCAAGATGAATTCCGTTATAGGCTGTCTTGTTTATCTGGTTGCTGTTAATTGTAACGCCTTCAACATAATAAGCTGTAATAGCAGCACATCCGCCAAATCCATGAACAACACTTATATCATAAAGCATGTTGCTGCTGATATTATTGTTCTTGCAGAGACCTTCTATTCCCGGAGCATATTTTTCATGATTGCTGGCATCTCCGTCCCCTATGTAAATATGCTGAGGATGACCTACAGTTATACCGCTTGATGTAATATCTGTAATATAGTTTCCGCAAACTTCAGAATTAACAACGTCATTTACCATTGAAATACCGTCAGCGCCGCTATGTTTGATTGTATTTCCCGTAAATGAAATTGACTCACTGTTTGTAATATGAATCATTGCAGGGAGAGTATCAGCCATTTCATATTTTTTAGTATGCCAGTTTGAATCGGCAAATGCGATATATGACTGCGCTGCCTGACAGGTTGTTTTTCCATGAGAACCAGCAACCTCTGTCAGCTGAAATTCTGTATTTTCAAAAGTAATTCCACTGAAACTAAGATTTTTTACTCTGTCAGTAGTTGATTTTCCTTCTATTACAATAATCTGATCAAGAACTGGTGCTTCTACATCAGCCGTACTCATATCCTCACCGTTTTTTGGGTAATAATAGAGCATCTTTTCTGTTTTGTCAAAATAAAACTCACCCGGTTCATCCATAAAGGCAAGGGCATTATAAATAGTATGTGTTCCCGAAGTTGAAAAACCTGCGTTCCATCCCGGCGTCTGTGCGATTGCTCCGTATGGCTGCTGGAGATACATTACCAGCGAACCGTTTTCAACTTTTATATCTCTTGTACATACAATATTTTCGTTCCAGGTTGTTCCGTTGATTATCTCAAGGTCATCAAAGTTTGAAGTAACCCTCGGAATATCATTAATATTGTAGGAGATACCGTCACTCTTCTTACCTGAATCCCATGCCCAGTCAGCCTGCCCTTTGGTTACATAATAATCACCGTATCCGCCCTTTGCGTTTACTGTTATACTTGTCATGGCTGCACGATTATCATTTACAAAAAGATTTCTGAGCTTGTAGTCCCTGTCAAGCGGTGCTTTATATATTTTCCCGTCCTGACTGGTCCAGCCTGTAACCTGAACAGCACCGTTGAGCACAGGAGTTTCGTTTTCATAAGCCTTGTAGAAGACGGTATGTCCGTTTGTTCCTGAGTCTCTGGTATCAAACACTATTGACTCTTTTACACGATATGTTCCGCCCCTGAGATACACACAGATATCTCCGCTCATATTACCGTTTACATTTCTGACAGCATCCCTTGCTCTTTCAAGCGTCCTGAAAGGTGAAGCAAAAGAACCGTCATTGGTATCGCTTCCGTCAGGCGAAACGTAAAATTCAGCAATATATTCCGCTGCAGCTATGCTTTCGCCCCTGAAAACCAGATTACTCAGAGGCAACCCTGCTGAGCTTAAAACCAAACAACAGCTGACTGCTGCAGCTGCACTCTTTTTTAATGCATTTTTACGGTATGCACTATAACCCTTTCTAACTTTACCCATAACATACTCTCCTATAAAAAAATCCAAAACAGATGCCTTGTGCATCTTAAAACTTCTTTTTTTATAATACTATATATTATAGACAAAGTCAATCCGTATTTTTGAATATTTTTGTGTAATACAGCCTAAGCAAGAAATTGCCGCAATATTTTGCTATAAAAGTTAATATTGTTGTATTTCTCAGATAAACTCAAGGGTGTACCAGTTAAATCATAAAGGACTATCCGGATATCCAGAAATTCATAAATACTTGAAGGCTGCCTGAAGCTGTTATTTGAGTTCTCGTTTTTCTGTTCTGTGAGTTCCGAGATTTTCTTAGTAAGCTCTTCTATTTTTTCTGTAAGTTCTGATACTGTTTTCGTTAGCTCTACAATGTCGCTTCAACCAGAATCTTGTTTCCAATCTGTATTTCTTTGATTCCCTGTTCCTTTTTCAAATTAAAATTAAAGCTAAGCATATATCCGGTGCTGAGTCCAAAGTAATTCAGATATTCACTAATCTGCTTTTCTCCATTGGCGTTATAACGCGGTCCACGCCATATCTTCAGTTCAATAACAAACTGCTCACCTTGAAAATCCACAATCACATCTGTTCTGGTCTGGTCTCTTGTCTGTGCTTCAATATAATAATTACCCGTTCCATTAATAATCGGTTTTAAATAAAGCAGGAACAATTCTCTTCCATCCTTCTCACCGAATCTGTCTTTCAATGGTCCAAACACCTGATTGTAGGTTTCTATAAATCCGTTTAGTACAGCAATCATATTAAGTCTGCCGTTTTGAATAAATTTGTTTTTATTCAGTGTGCTGGTGTTATAGAACACATTGCTTTTGAGTTCCTCTTCTGACAAAAAGAGATTATAAAGTAATATTTCAAATATCCTGTTTGCAACTCTTACGGTATTATTATCATTCCGGATAAGTCCATAGGTCTGCATCTGTGAGATTGAGTCTGTTTGTGCGTTATATGTCAGTTTTGTACCTTCCATCAGTATACTGCGTATTGCCGCCTTTAATTCAGGATAATTATTCAGATTTTTGGTTAATGTCTGAAATAAGGTGTTTTTTTCAGACAAAATCATTTTCACCGCTTCGTTAATTCCTGATTTTGACCACGCATCATGTAAGTTCATTTTCTGACATATCTGTTCATCTATCAGCTGACAGATTCTGCTAACAAGAAACGGATACCCGTTTGTCAGCTCCCGTATAAGTCCGGCAACATAATCTGTATCCATACCCGCATGATGATCTGATTCATATTCATCAAGCATTTCTTTAATACCAGTCTCAGAGAGACTCATATCAATATTGAAATCAGCAGAAATATTCCACGGGCTGTTTTCCTTTTCCTCTTCATCCGGTCTGATTCTGCTCTTCATATGCTTTATATCAGTAACACCGGCAAGAATGACAGAATGAAATGTCCTGTACCTTGGGTTTATTTCTCTTTTCATATAACCAGAGCGAAGCTTGCCAAGAAAGTCAAGAAAAATTTTATTATTTGCTGCAGGATCAATCTCATCAATAATCAGAACTAACGGTTTTATACTTTTACGACACCAGCGGTCAAAAATCCGGAAAATATCATTTATAAAAAGACTACTTTTCTCTTCAGAAAGAGCAAGTAAACTATTATATTCTTCATCAGGAACCGGTATATCCATAGAATCCCTTGTATCACAAAGCACCTGTGCCAGTCCCTTAACGAATGTACTTTCGTTACGATATACTCCGTCCGTAAGATCCTGAAAATCCAGACTTATTACATCATACTGACTGGAAAGATAGTTATCCAAAGCAATCAGAGTAGTAGTTTTTCCATACTGTCGTGCACGGTTGACAGTAAAATATTTTCCGGCATCCACAAGTTTTTTTATCTCTTTTACCCGCTCTGTAGGATCTACCATATAATGTTTAGCCGGCACACACACAGCAGTTGTGTTAAACACTTTCACTTGCCTCTCTCCCTTCGTTTCTGATTTCAGAATGCATAATAACGTTTCAGTTTATTGGAATCAAAGTTTCAATAAAATTATAACATATGCCCTATACAAAGTCAAACATTACTCCAGGAGTGATTCCTGCATTTAATGAACGTGCAAATTTTCAAAGTAAACGCAACATGGGAAAATATTCTTGTTGCATTTACTTTGAAAAAAGTGGATGTTGCATTTAGTTTGAAAGTAAAACGATAAAAATTTATTAATTGCCATTTCTTACCTGATGCATTTAGTCTGACGGTACATTTATGCAATGGTTAGCGGTTTCTATTTCTATCCTTTTGCTGCTATTAGGGTGCTCTCAGATGAGGATATCAGGGTCAAGGGTTTCCGCGCAGCGGTGCTTTGCACCCTTGATGCTGATATCCTCATCTGATACAATTTCTAATTGCAGAAGAAGGATGCGTGGTTTTCCATAGCAGTGTATATTTGTTGAAAACAATGCAAATACACTTTACTTTGAATCTTTTCTAATGCATAATAATCATATCCATATGAAAGCATTCCTGTAATGAACAAAAATGAGGTTTGAAAAAAATAAGACCTT
>JAEDJV010000204.1 GCA_016296165.1 Oscillospiraceae bacterium
CAAGCTCGGAATGGAATATGCGGCCTTAACTACGGAGGTGCTTGAGAGATGCAGAAAACAGAATTTGATTTAAACGCTTTACTTCAGACACCAGCGGCACTTCAGAACGCAGTAAAGCAGATACCTTGTGAAATGCTCAGACCATATCACAATCATAAGTTTGAAATGTACTCAGGTGAGAGACTTGATGATATGGTTGAGAGTGTAAAAGCCAACGGAGTACTGTGTCCGCTGATAGTACAGCCCTGCACCGGAGGATATGAAATCCTTATAGGACACAACAGATGGAACGCATCAAAAATAGCCGGACTTAAAACAGTACCGGCTATAATAAGGGAAGGACTTTCTGAAGAAGAGGCTTTTGCATTTACAGTTGAAAGCAACCTCATGCAAAGGGGGTTCGATAATCTTAAAATCAGCGAACAGGCAGCTGTCATAGCTCAGAGACACAGCGAAATGTTTTCGCAGGGAAAGAGAAATGATATTATAAGAGAACTTCAGATTCTTGAAGGCAAAACAGAATCAACTTCGTGCCCAGTGGGTACGAAGTCGGAAAACGGAGACACAAAACAGAATATTGCAGATAGTTACGGAATGGGAAGAACAAGTGTAGCAAGATTAATCCGCATAGACAGCCTTGTTACTGAATTAAAAAGATATATCGACGATGGTTCACTTGCTGTAAGAAGTGGTGTTGAGATTTCGTTTTTGTCTGAGATGACACAAAAAGAACTGGCAGAACTTCTTGAGGATTATCAGATTGATATGAAGAAAGCAAAATTTCTGCGCGCTTCAGCAGATGAAAACGGAATTGTCAGCAATGCAGATATTATAAGAATCCTTGACGGAAAAAAAGATAATGCGAACAAGGGACATTCGGTAAAGATAAGCGGAGAAGTATTCAGCAGATTTTTCGGAGAAAATGTTAAGAAGAAAGAGATTACTGAAACAGTTGAAAAGGCACTTGAGATGTATTTTTCAGAAGTCGGAAGAAAGGAAGAAGATTAAAATGAAAAGAATTATTGCAGGTATTGCGGCAGGACTTATGCTTATGGGAAGCGGTGTGAGAGTATTTGCCGATGAAGCGGAAATGGTTGACAAGAATGAAGTAATTGAAGTATTATGGGAAGAGAACTGGCTTGGAAGAGGAGATGACGGTATAATCTTCCCGGAGGCAAGCTACAAGCGCCATATTCTTGAACAGTGGGTGTCTGATAACTACGGTGATGATGATTACAACTGGTATGATACCGGTAATCTTAAGTATTCATATGCTGATTATTACAAGAGACTTACTGCTGACTGGGATTTTGATGATGATGAGGACGGTAACTGGTATATTACTACTCCGGAACATAAGTACAGCTTCAGAATCATTTCAGGCAAGTGGAATATGATTGATGAGAACGGTGATACAGTTGATACATTTATGCCGTTCAGTACGCTTGAGGAAGATGTTACCGAGCAGAAAGGCAATGTCATAGATGATGACGGAGACGATTCTCCAAGAGTTATAGGAGAACCTGCAAGGGGAACTGAAGCAGTGACTGTTGTAGCTGAAGATACTGACAGTAAGAAAGGAAGCAATGCATTGCCGATAGCAGTATGCGGTATAGCTGTTATAGGAGGAGCAGGAGCATTTTTATATTTCAGAAATAAAAAGTGAGGGCAAAGTTATGATTATTAAGAGCGATATATGGAAACTTGACACAGAGAATCTTACAGTGGAAAATCTTAAAACAGGTGAGCTTACAAATATTTTCGGAGATCACATGAAGTATCATATTCACTATGTGGAAGAAAAGAATCCTGAGAGATTTCAGAGACTTGTTGATGAAGGAAGGATACTTGAATATCTTGATGAGCTTGATGAAAAGGTTGTACTTGCCGTTGCTGATCAGGCTGAGAAGTGGTTGAACGAAGATAAGAATTATCGTGTAGCAGTTGAAACAGGAAACATAGCTGAAGCCGGAAGGATAGGGAATATGTACACGGAGCAGGCGAAGGAAAGTGTTTATGCTGCGATGGTGTATGCGTAATACATAACTGAATACTAAAAAAAGAGAACAGCTGCGATGAAATAATATCTGCCGCAGCTGTTCGTGCTTATGTAATTAAGGTAAGTATAGGATTATTTCAGTATTACGTTCCAGTTTTCATCGTAAATGAATTCTGTGAGATCTTCGTTGTCGAATACGGAGAGAAGCTCTTTGAAGTGATTAACGGTTTTATAGTCATCAATTTCGCATCTGCTGACCCATTCCATATGACCTTCATCAGAGCTTACAAGATCACCGGAAAATTCATTTGTCTTATACAGAAAAACTACATATCTGCCGTAATCTCCTCTGAACTGCTTTACGCCGCAGAGTTTAGGATTTCTGATATCAAGGCCGGTTTCTTCCTTCATTTCACGGATGACAGCATCTGTGAAACTTTCATATGGTTCAACATGTCCGCCCGGTAAGGTGTATCCCTGCCAGTCGGCTTTTTTTCTGTTCTGGAGAAGAATTTCATCTCCACGGTATATTAAACAAAGGTTTGTAAGTTCAACGGGTTCGGAACGATTCATGTAAGCACCTCGAAAAAATATTTTAACACGAGTATTATTATACAGGATTCCTGTTGGCAAGTCAATTTATAATTTGTAAGACATGTAAATAAAGATATCGTAGATTTTAAATTGAAAAAGCTATGACAAAATTGTTATGCACAATGAATCATAGCTTTTTAATTTGTTGATGAAGATTGATTAAACGCTGAAATCAAAGAGATAAACATTTGATATTTCATCATAAGTGATATCTATATCTTCTCTGCCATACGCTCTTAAATCTTCTCTTGTAATTAGATGATTTGCAGAAACATTAAGTCTTGTGCGCATATAATGACCAAGTTCAGATTTGTCTCCATCAGTTGATATGTTTTTTGCTTCAACTTCTTCATCTATAATCTGTGTGCCTTCCATGCGAAGAACAAATCTCTGTCCGTCATCAAATTCAGCATTAAAAGTTGAACCATGAGGTGGAAAAAAGTCTGGATTATCTTTAAAAAAAGCTTTTGGAATTGCAAAATATCCATCTTCAGGATTAACGTGAGCATTTCCTAATCCCCAGTTTAGGCCACCTTTAGGTTGTACTTCATTAAGTTTTCTGCTGTAAAGTAACAAATTTGGCATGTAGTTTCCTCCTTTCTCTGTTTATATTATCCATTATATCTTGATTATGTTTATATGTCAACGTAAATGATGTCGATTAATGTTATATGCCTTAATAATATTTTTAATAACTTAATTGTTTGTAAAGTGTTAGCGTATATATTTTAGCTTTCGCTAAAAAAATATTGCGTTATTTGAAATATTATGCTATTATTATTGATGGTGATTATTTTTATCAGAGTTATCTTTTATT
>JAEDJV010000205.1 GCA_016296165.1 Oscillospiraceae bacterium
TACGGGTATAAAATAAAAACGCATCACTGATAAAGATACAGTGATGCGTTTTTATATCCGCAGAAAAATATGAGAGATACACAAAAATGTGCAGTATAATAAAAATGTAAACAGCAGGCCATGTATTTTCCGAAAGGTGTGGTTGGTATGACAGATTTCAATAACAGCAATATGAAAAAGAAGATTAAGGTGAACATGCACTTGACAGAAAAATGTAACTACGACTGCAGATACTGTTTTGCACATTTTGGAGAACATATGAAACTGAAAAAGGAAGACTGGATGAAAATAATCGATAACTGTGCGGACAGCGGAAGTGTATATGAAATAAATTTTGCAGGAGGAGAACCGATGCTGCTGCCGTATTTGCATGAACTTGCCGAATATGTAAACAAAAAAGGCATGAGCTGCAGCCTGATAACGAACGGCTCGATGCTGACAGAGGAATGGATAAAGAAGTATGCGGGACTTTTCAGAACAATAGGAATATCAGTTGACAGTTTTTCCGCAGAAACAGCAAGAGAAACCGGCAGATGTACATGTCGCGGGGAAGTACAGTCAGCGGAAAGAACAGCAGACAGTATCAGAAAAATAAAATACTGGCATCCTGAAGTAAAGATAAAAATGAATACAGTAGTGAACAGGCTGAACAGAAATGAAATACCAGCAATATTTATGGAGAGTGAAAATCTGAGGATTGACCGCTGGAAACTTCTGAAGATGGCATATTTTAATGACGGATGTCACAATAACGCAGAGCTGGCAGTAACAGATGATGAGTACAACAATTTTGTAAAGAACAATCTCAGAGTATTTGGAGTATCGGATGTTTCAGATGATAAAGTCCGCTATGAAACAGAGTGCGGAACAGAAGTGGTTGCGGAAAAGGAAATCAAAGGCGGATATTATATGATAGACGCCGGAGGATATCTGGTAGATGATACATACAATGACAGCTATACAAGAGTAATAAACTGCCTGACGGAGCCGTTAAATGAGGGGATTGACAAACTAACACTTTACGAGGATGTTTATTATTCAAGGTACAAAGCAGTATAATAAATCAACACCCGGAAAATGGTCACCGCCACCTTTTCGGGTGTTTTTATATCTGCAGAAAATTGAGATCGACCCCGACGTGCGTAAAATCAGGCATTCAGCAGACAGGGATTAACATTTTTTCTACGGTATCTGATACATATTTATCAGACACGCAAACAGCCGAGGATCAACTCGTCCTCGGCTGTTACTTATTTTACTATCTTCTCAATAATGCAGGAATGTCCCTTGCTCTCATCGTAGCTGATACCAACAAGCAGTATCTCTCCGCTGAAGGCTGTAAGCTTTTCGGTATAATGCTTTTCTTTTATCTGTTCAAGTGCGTTTGAAGCGGCTTTATTGTATTTCAGTTCAATAACCATTGCAGGTGAATCAACGCCCTTGCGTGGAATGAATGTGAGATCGGCAAAGCCTTTTCCGCTTGGCAGCTCTCTGAAAATCTCGTAGCTGTTTCTTGCCGAATAATAGGCAAGTGAAAGAGTTACCGACAGGGACATTTCATTGTTGTACGCAATAATGGAAGTGTTTTTTCTGTGCACTTCCTCAAGTATTTCAGCAACCTTATCAGCGTCGCAGGCAAGTGTAGCGGTAAGCAGCTCGTCCGACTGACGGAGCGAGTTCATGACCTCTTCCCAGCCGCCGTCCTCTATGCAGTTGATAAACTCCTGCTGAACCTCTTTATTGGGTATCCAAGCGGTTTTGGTATCAAAATCGTATGTGAGATAGCCGAGATGGATAAGAAGTGTCAGTACATCATCAGAGGAATAAAGCGATACCATATCATTCTGAAATTTACCTGTATTTACGGGAATATGCTCTCCTGCAATCATTCTGATAACCGACTGACGCAGTCCGTCCATATCTATTTTGATATACATTTGCAGGGCTTCAAAGGTTTCAGTTTTTGTCCAATAGCTGTCAAAAATCCGGTTGGTAACCGCTCTTACAACAGATTGAGGATTGTAAATATCATAGCTGCCCACTTTATATCCATCGTACCACTGTGCCATTTTTTCAAGAGGCATATCATATTTATTGCAAAGATAAGCAACATCATCGGGGGTAAATCCTGTGTATTCCGCAAACATTGCCTGATTAGCCATAGAATATTCCGAATACATATTGAGAGCGGAATGCTCGCCGTATTTTTTTACGGGAAGAATGCCCGTTGCATAGTCAAGTGCCACATATGGCTGCTCCTTGAGCAAAGTCCGGAGATAATTAAGATACAGCTGCTGTCCTTCAGAATCATTCCTATAAATTCTGAAAATACAGTCCCATTCGTCAATTATAAAAACAAAGGGTATGCCTGTTGTTTGATAAATTTCAAGCAGCATTTCATCAGAGGTATAATCATCGGGTAAGTCAAGCTCCGCATATTCACGTTTAAGGTCACGAATAATTGATTTTTCAAGCTTGTCTATCATCAATTTGATATTGTCGGATTTTGAAGCAAAACCTCTTATATCAAAACGAAAAACGTTATACTTGTTAAGGTGTTTTTCAAAGCTCTCGGACCTTGAAATTTTCAGTTTGCTGAAAAGCTCTCTTGAATCACAATCCCGGCTATAATATGCGGAAAGCATATTTACTGCCATTGATTTACCGAAACGGCGAGGGCGGCTAATACAAATGTGTTTATCAGACGTATCAAACAAGCTGTTTGTGACTTCTATCAGCATTGTTTTATCCACATATATTTTTGAGTTTACTGCCTGCCTGAAAAGATCGTTGCCGGGATTAAGATATATTCCCATTTTCACACCTCCCGATATTATTCTGAAAGTTATTATCGTTATTATACCACATATTACCGCCCGTTTCAATGCTTGGGGATAAATTGTTGCAAAAAGCTTTGCAACAATATTTTTGACGTTTCTTTTGAAATCATTACCCAAAAGAAAGAGCACACGGCGTAAACCGTATGCTCGGACGGAATACTAAAATAGCGTACAAAATAACGATAGCATTATCATCGTTTAGTATTCCCGTAAAAACTTAAATGGAAACGGCAGTACAGTATATTGATTATTCCTTACAAAATCCACAGCCATAAGTGCAAAAAGTGTTTCAAACTCTATGTCGCCATTTTCCAAAACTACTTTTCTGACAGCACAGGCGTTATGAACTGATGTCTGGAGTGCGTTTCTTTTCGTGCCTACAAAATACCTGAATTCATTTTTCCCATTTCATTTGTATGTATATAGTATTTAATATCAAGTATATTATCAAGCAGGTATTCATCTTCATGATCTTTGCTTTTGATTTCTGAGTTTATTCTTATACGGCCATAGAATTTGAAGCAGCGGCAAAAATATGCAGGATACTGGCAGAGGATGAAAGAAACAGG
>JAEDJV010000004.1 GCA_016296165.1 Oscillospiraceae bacterium
ATCATACCTGTTGTTCCGCCAAATTCGAGAAGGTTAATCTTTTCTGTTACCTTGTTTCTAGGGAACATAGCACCGATTGCGTTCGCATAGAGAGCAAATTCAAGGTTCTGATAACCCTTAACATTCTTAGGAACTGAGATAACGCTTGTGTTGATATCCATCTGTTCGAGATCCTTTGAGATACGCATATAATCCTTGGTATCACCGTAAAGAATTACGTTTCTGATAGGATTTCCTGCGTTTCTGCTTCTGTGGAACTGAAGCATACGGAATATATTTTCGTTTACTGCTTCATATACATAATCAGCAGAGTTATCATAGTCTGCAGCATCGATAGATGCAAAACGTGAGAATGAAAGCTGATTGTTTTCATAGATATTTAAACTGATGAAGCTTCCGTCAATCTGAACTGCAAGAAGCGGCATCCTTGATCTGTTCTTTTCATCTGAGAGAAGAACTTTTGTGATACAGTTACAGCCGATGATAACTGACTTAAGAGAAATACCCAGCATTGAGAAAACTCTCTTGTATGAGTCAATTACTTCTGTAGGACAGGCAGTAGCAAGTACTGTTACCATATCGTCCCCGCCTTCAGCCTGAACGCCTTCTACTATAGAATATGAAATTGAATAGGAATCATCGATACCAACCTTAGCCTGCATCTCTGCCTTTACCATCTTTGTGAACTCCTGCTCCTTCTGAGCCTTTCTTACGCTGAGTTCCTTGAAAATTGTCATGTTGGAAGAAATGCTTACGATAGCTTCCTTATCCATCATTCTGTTCTGCTTGATTTTCTGGTTCATAATAGTGGCAAGTCTTGGAACATCCTTAACGTGACCGTTTACTATGATATCCTCATCAATGTTGAGTGTTGCAGCAGAACTGATGCTTATCTTGTTCTTGTTTTCAACACCTTTGATAATTCGTATGTTTCTATCTGTTATATCAAAAGATAGCATTAAATTTCCACCTCTCTGTGTTTATATTTTAAATTTAATAATTGGTTGTTATATATTTTCAAGTCCGCTGAGTGATTCATAGATAGCCGGATATACACCTGCAAGCAGGAGACCAACTACAACACCAAGGAATATAATTGCAACCGGTTCAAGGAGAGATACAAGCCTCTGTACGGCTGAATCCGCTTCTTCATCGTAGTAATCAGCTGATTTTTCAAGAATATCATCAAGGGCACCTGCTTCTTCACCAACGAACAGGATTGAGCAGAACATAGATTCAAAAATCTCAGTTCGCGTAATAGCTGCTGAAAGAGGTTCACCTTGTTTAACCTCATCGATTACCTGTTTGAATTTGTCTGATACATACAAATTGTTAAGTACGTCAGACGATCTCTGAAGACATTCAACCATAGGTATACCGCTTGAGTACAGCGAAGATAATGTTCTGGCAAAACGAGCCGTATAAATCTTAACCATAAGCGGACCTACCTTAGGTGCTGTTATTTTATACATATCAATTTTGTATTTTATAGACGGAACTTTCAATGCATAAACTATACCAGCTGTCAATGCTGCAACTGCAACTAAAATAAGGTACCAGTAATTAATGAAGATCTCATTTCCCTTAAGAAGAAACTGTGCTATTATGTTGAGGTTCTTCGGGTCATCACCGAACAACGGCTTGAGTACAGGAATGATAACTGTAAAAATGAGAATACATACTGCAACGCAAAGTACAAGAAGAATAATAGGATAGATAAGTGCTCCTCTTATAGTGTTGTTCATCTTGTTTTCCTTATCATAATGAGCTTCAAGTCTCTTCATGATAATATCCATCTGACCGCTGCTCTCACCGGCACCGACCATGCTCTTCATGAACTTAGGGAATGCGTCTCCCTGCATCTCAAGAGCGTTTGAAAACGATTCACCTTTCTGAACCTGTTCATAGATATCGAGCCATATCTTTGTTGCCTTTTCATTTTCCTGCTCTTTGCTTAGGATGTCAAGTGCTTTTACAAGTGTAAGTCCTGATGAAAGCATCGCACTGAGCTGACGACAATTGAATGACAACTCTTTGGTTTTGAACTTGTAAACCTGCTTGTTTTCCTCTGTAGTATTATTTTTACTGCCGGACTTTGATGTGTTAATATCGCCCTTGGCAATAGAAATCTTACTCATTAAACCACCTCCGAAATAAATTTATATAGTTTTCACAAACTAAGAGCATAAATAGACACACTACTCTAATAATATAATTATATCATCACATGTCATAAATTGCAATTGTGCATTTCACATAAATACATGGTATTTATTTATAAAAATGCACCAACGAGATTGTTTATGGCACATATACAACAAAATGTATAGCTGATTTTTGCATTTTTATGTTTTATATTGTATATTTATTACATATATGTAATATTACTTTAAACCACTTTGTGTCAAAACCTATAATATGACCACTATTCGACACACCATTTTGTGTATTACGTATATTAATGTATCAATATCCACAACATCAAAAATTTTACATTCTCTTTTTACATACAGATTATGAAAACGTTTTATTTTTTATGATTATACTATGAAAACAGCTGTCTCAATATTATGAAACAGCTGTTTTTTAAGTTATAGTGAAAAAATATCATTCTACTGATTTACCATATATAATCAGATTTTCTTCATAAGGCTTATCATCTCAAGTGCTGCCATTGCACAATCGTACCCTTTGTTTCCGGCCTTTGTTCCGGCTCTTTCAATAGCCTGCTCGATGTTTTCGGTTGTGAGAACGCCGAAAAGAACCGGTATTCCGCTTTCAAGTGATACCTGAGCAATTCCCTTTGAAACTTCAGAGCACACATAATCATAGTGTGTTGTTGAACCTCTTATAACTGCACCAACACAGATTACTGCATCATATCTTCCGCTTAAGGCAAGTTTCTTTGCTGCAAGAGGTATCTCAAACGCACCCGGAACCCACGCCAGATCAATATTTTCAGGGGTTATTTCATGTCTTAGAAGTGCATCTTCTGCTCCGCCGATAAGTTTTGATGTGATAAATTCGTTAAATCTTGAAGCAACAATTGCTATCCTTGCTTCCTTTGCTATAAATGAGCCTTCAATAATGTTCATTGTTTTTTCCTCCGTTATAATTTACATTTATTTTCAGTCATCATAGGTAAACATATGTCCCATACGACGCTGTTTGGTCTTCAGGTAAAATTCATCCTGTTCTGTTGATTCCATCTGCAGCGGAACTCTTTCTGTTATCTCTATTCCGTAATCTGAAAGATCTGCAATCTTAAGCGGATTGTTTGTCATGAGTCTGAGCTTTGAAGCACCAAAGTATTTGAGCATCTGTGCTCCGCAGCTGTAGTCTCTCATATCTGCCGGAAAGCCAAGTCTGATGTTGGCGTCAACTGTATCAAGTCCCTGTTCCTGGAGAACGTATGCTTTTATCTTGTTGATAAGGCCTATCCCTCTGCCCTCCTGTCTGAGATACAGGATAATGCCCCTGCCTTCAGAGGCAACCATTTTCATTGCCGCTTCGAGCTGCTGTCCGCAGTCGCAGCGTTTGGAGCCGAAGACATCACCGGTAAGACACTCTGAATGAACACGACAGAGAACGGGATTACCGTCAGAAACATCTCCCATTGTAAGGGCAATATGGTGTTCTCCGGTGATTGAATTCTGAAAACCATGTATCTCAAAATCACCGTACTTTGACGGAAGTTTTGCATCTGTAATGTGTTCCATAAATATGTCATAGCGTTTTCTGTATGCCTGAAGATCTGCTATTGTGATAAATTTTATTCCATGCTCTCTGGCGAGTTTCTTAAGTCCGTCCTGCCTCATCATTGTGCCGTCATCAGCCATGATCTCGCAGCAGAGGCCAACCTGTTTAAGTCCTGCAAGCCTCATAAGGTCAACTGTAGCTTCTGTGTGACCGTTTCTTTCAAGTACACCGCCCGGTTTTGCCTCAAGCGGAAACATATGTCCGGGTCTTCTGAAATCCTGTGGCTTAACGCCTTCCTCAACGCATTTCATTGCTGTTATCGATCTCTCTGCAGCAGATATGCCGGTGGTTGTATCCTTGTAGTCAATGGATACGGTAAACGCTGTGCAGTGATTATCGGTATTGTTCTTAACCATCTGTGAAAGTCCCAGCCTGGATGTGTATTCACTACTCATCGGCATACATATAAGTCCCTTTCCGTAAGTAGCCATGAAGTTCACATTAGCCTGTGTAGCAAATTCTGCGGCACAGATAAAGTCACCTTCATTTTCACGATTGTCGTCATCTGTTACCAGAATTATCTTTCCGGCTCTGAGATCTTCAAGCGCTTCATCTATTGTATTATAGGTAAACATTGGTTATTTTTCTTCCTTTCAACGTTTGTTTTTGGTTTAATTGTCAACCAGTCAGGTTTAATTTTAAACTCAGATTCAACTGATTTTTACGGTTGCCACCACCACGTTTCCAGGGTTGGTTTCAAACCCGTTAAACGCACTCGAATTCGGTTTAACAACCATGATCAGAAACCGTTGCGAATGAGCATTTCACGTGTTATACGCGATGTGTTGTCAACCGGATTTCCGGTTGATTCAGGGTTTAATCCCATGAGCTTTTCGACATATTTTCCTATCATATCGCACTCTATATTAATGAGGTTTCCAGGTTGTTTGGAGAGGAGAGTTGTTTCAGAAGCAGTATGGGGTATTATGGAAACTTTAAAATCATTATCCGTTACAGAAGCAACCGTAAGACTTATTCCGTCAAGTGCTACCGAACCTTTTTCAACTATATATTTCATAATACTACTGCCGGCTGCAACAGTTACCCAGACAGCATTTTCTTCTCTTTTCATTGAAACTATTTTTCCGGTTCCGTCTATATGACCGGATACTATATGCCCACCGAAACGTCCCCCGCACAACATAGCCCGTTCCATGTTGACACAGTCCCCGGGTTTAAGCGAGCCGAGTGAACTCCTCCTCATCGTTTCTGCCATAACATCTGCCGTGAAAGTACTGTCCGTTATATCGGTTGCGGTCAGACACACCCCGTTTACTGCTATACTGTCTCCCTCATGAATATCACTAAGAACGACTGATGCCCGAAAAGTTATCTTTGAAGAAACATTTCCTTTTCTGACTGCAGCAACTGTTCCTTTTTCCTCTATGATGCCCGTAAACAATCTATACACCTCCAACCTTGTATTCTATAAGGATGTCTTCACCTATGGTACGGATAACAGGCTCTGAAAGTTTAAAAGCTTCATCCGGAAACTCCACACCTATGCCGCCTATTGCACTTTTCGCGGCTGTACCTCCAAAAATCTTAGGTGCTATATATACCTGAATCTTATTTACAATTTTGCTTTGCAGAGCACTGTATGCAAGTTCCGGACCTCCTTCAAGAAGTATGCTGTCAATATGTACTTCTGAAGCAAGATGTTTCATCAAAGTCCTGAGATTTACTTTTCCGTCACATGAATCGGTTACTATTATACTGGCACCGAGCTGCTCAAGCCTGCTGATTTTTTCCCTGTTCCTGCTGACTGTTGCAATATATGTAGGAAATTCCCCTGCAGTCCTCATTATATTGCTGTCTTCAGGAATCCTAAGGCTGCTGTCACATATTATTCTTGAATGAACACCCGAATCTTCAAGACGGCATGTAAGCATAGGATTATCAGCAAGTACTGTACCTATTCCCACCATTACTGCCGCTGTTCTCTTTCTGGTATACTGAACATCCTGACGCGATTCTTCTGAGGTAATCCACTTTGACGCACCGGTTCTTGACGCAATCTTTCCGTCTGCAGTCATGGCGTACTTCAGAATAACATATGGAGTTTTGGTTGAGATATAGTGAAAGAATATATCATTGAGTGCATCGCATTCATTTCTGAGTACGCCCTCTGTTACCTCTATACCATGTTTGCGAAGTATTGACGCCCCTTTCCCTGCAACAAGCGGGTTTGGATCTGAAGAGCCGATAAAGACTCTTTTTATTTTATTCTCAATCAGAGCCTCGGTACACGGCGGAGTTTTTCCATAATGACAGCAAGGCTCAAGTGTGACATACATATCCGCACCTTCTGCACTCTCTGTACATGACGCAAACGCATTTCTCTCAGCGTGCAGTTGTCCGCAGCGGCGGTGATACCCGCTGCCTATGATACGTTCATTCTTTACTATGACCGCACCTACAAGAGGATTCGGGTTTACAAAACCAATCCCGCATCTGGCAAGTTCTATCGCCATACGCATATATTTTTCGTGATTTGCCATAAATATCACTCTTTCTGAAAAATAAAAAACACCCTGAAAAAATCTTCAGGATGCTTATCAATCATACCATTATAACAATAAAATTAATAGTGTGACCGCTTCTACCATCCGGACTTTACCGTCGGTACCGGAATCTCACCGGTTCGGCCTCATCAGAGGTTAGCGGACTTTACCGCCGGTTATGAATTGCACATTTTCCTGAAGCTCAATCTATATTTTAGTTTATCACATAGATTAATTCGTGTCAATAGAAAAAAATTTTAAAAAAATTTATTTTTCCTGGCCTTTTTTATGTTATAATTTCGAATGTACTAATTGAAAGGTGAAAAGCCGGAAAATAAAAAGGGGGTAATAAAAAATGACAGATGATGAATTTGTACATATGCTTGAGACTGATCCGGACAGTGCATACAGCATGATTATAGATCAGTACGGAAATCTGGTTTATGCCATTGTACTTAACAAACTGAAAAATATCTCTTCAAGAGAAGATATAGAAGACTGTGTAAGTGATATTTTCGTAGAGTTATTCCAGCACTATAAGGAATTCAGAAGTAAGGCAGGAACACTTAAGGCATTTATCAGCACTATAGCTAAAAGAAAAGCCATAGACGAATACAGGAAACTCTCAAAAAAATATATAAGGTCTGTAAGCATAGATGATGAAAATGAAGATGATTTTTTCACAGAGGACACGCCGGAAACAAATTCAGCCGAGATGTCCGAAAAAAGACTGATATGGGATACTATACGAAATCTTGGTGAGCCTGACAGCATTATACTTATTCAGCAGTTTTTCTATAACAAAACAGTCAGGGAAACAGCACAGTTCCTGTCTATGACCGCTGCTTCCGTACAGAAGAGAAGCAAAAGAGCAAGGGAAAAATTAAAAAACACACTTGCAGAAGCCGGAGTCACGTACTGAAAGGGTGAGAAAATTGACGAAAAAAGAAAGAATGATATTAAGTCATATGGATGAAAAATCAGTTGAAGAAATAGCAGAGTTTACTGAAGGACTCGATGCAGCCGCAAAAAAGAGAATACTTGAAAAGTGCAGAACAAAAATAAATAATGACAACAAAAACGGAGTGATTAACATGAAAATAAATTCAGACATAAAATATACAGAGGCTGAGACCAAAGTAAAGAGAACAGAAAAGGCAAGAATCATACCAACTGTTTTGTCAGTTGCAGCATGCTTTACCGTTATAATCGGTTCTGCTGCAGTAATATCCCAGCTAAAAAAAGATAATAACAATATCTCCCCGTCCTCGACGTTTACTGAGGTTACTTCTGAAACCACAGCAGAATCTTATGTATCTGATATATCCGACGTATCATCTGAAGCAGAGATAATTACATCTTTTCCAGAAACCGCTGTAACCGAAGAAACACACCCAGCTGAACAGACATCTGCCCCGACAACAGAGGCAACAGAGGTAACAGAGGCAACTGTAATTTCAGAAAAAAAACCTGATGACTACGCAAAGGAATACAGTAATATTTTCATTAATCAGGCTGAAGAATTAGGCAACGGCTATATCCTGACGCATGGATTCGGAATAAAAACTTCGAACAATGAGGTATTGCTCTATGATACAGAAGACGAAAGCATATATTATTGTGGTGATACTGACTTCTATTATGAAAATCGTGAAGACTATATCGACTATCCTTTCTTGAATGAAGCCTACCCTGTTGATGATTCAAGATTCAGCAGCAATCAGGATTATACAGACTATATGCTGAAAATATTTACTGAAAATTATCTCAGCAGATATTGCGGAGGTACTGATCACAAGCGCTTTATAGAAGCAGACGGAAAAATATTTGAACCTATTGCCAATAAAGGCCTGCTGTTCGACAAATGGAATACTGATTCTTTTAACATCGAAGACATAATTCCGGACAAATCATTTACTGTCATAACAGAAACACTTATAGATACTGGTGAATCAATTACCAATGTAAAAATAAATTATGTAAAAACACAGGATGGCTGGAAGGTTGATGATATCATAGATATAAGTGATTAGTTAACTTAAACAACGTAAGATATAACAAACTAAATTATAGTTAACGAAAAAGGTTTCGTTAACTATAATTTTTTCGTTTGTGTAATCTTTTTACGAACGGACCACAAAACCGCATTATTTTATTTGACTTACCATTACAAAAATCAGGTTACTTTCAGACTTCCATGGGGCACTTCAAAGGAAGAAGCCGACCAGCTTATAAGAGATTTGATTTCTGAAGGCGTAAAAATAAGCAAAAGCGGATACCAGTTTGGTCTTCTTACAGTATTTAAGTGATAAGATTATCAAAAAGTAATTGCTGAAAATATTTTCCCCTTACCTGACACATTTTCATGTGTTAGGTAAGGGGAATTTTTGTTACATTCTTGTTTTTCTTCCGCAGTTCCTGTTAAATGCCGGGTTGCATGCATAGAAGTTTTTCGCATTTAGATTATCCTGCACTATCCTCAGTCCTTCGCCGAACCTCTGGAAATGCACAATCTCACGCTGTCTTAAAAATCTTATCGCATCCTTCACATCCGTATCGTCCGCAAGTCTCAGAATTCACAACAAAAACTGAGTGAATTGATAAATGGTATAGTTTTTATACTGATGTAGTAGTTAAAATCCACGTTATAAGATAGGCTGACCATTGTAGTTATACAAGCTCATTCATCTTATTTGCCAGATACAACGGCATATTTACAAAGCTGTCATTGCTCTCATATCCCAGCTTAGAGAAACGCACAGCCTTTGCAGGTTTATGCTCCCTGAGATAGTTTTTAAAGCTTGAAGAGGTTACGCTTTCTCCCGCCTTAACCTCAATCGGGATAATATCCATTCCGTTCTGTACTATGAAGTCAATTTCGTTTGTGGCAGCAGGAGCATAATATTTCGGTTCTGTATCATATAGTGATTTTATCTGCTGTAATACATAGTTTTCTGTCAATGCACCTTTGAACTGATAATCTGATTTTAACAGAATCGCCTCATTGCTAATTGATGCCATGTGCTTCATAAGTCCCACATCAAACATAAACAGCTTGAAGTGATTTAACTGCTCGTATGCTTTAAGCGGATGCTCAGGCTTACTTACATTACATATACGCAGTACCATACCTGCGGACACAAGCCACTCAATAGCCTCCTCAAATTCCCTCGCTCTTGCCCCTTCGCGAACACATCCGTAAATGAATTTCTCGTTATCCTTGGAAAGTTGGGTTACAAGGCTTCGGAATACCATCAGAATACGTCCGCTGTTAACTTTTCCGTTGTGCTTGGAGAAGTCATTTTCATATAATTCAATCAATTCCTGTTGAATACAGGAAATTTTGGCAGGGTCTTTGTGTGTAATCCAGGACTGCACACATTCAGGCATACCGCCTATTATCAGATAATAATTATATGCGTCAAGCAGTTTTTGGTGAAAAATCTCCTCAATCTTCTGCCCTTTTTCAATGCTGTTATAGTAAGAATACAGTCCCTCATCCGTTGCGGCAAGAAACTCATCAAAGGTCATAGGGCTGATATTCAGAAGATTTACCTTGCCCACAGGGTATGACTTAGGCTTTGCAAGCAGAGTACCAAGCAAACTTCCCGCTGAAATAATATGATACTCGTTTGCCTTTTCGCAGAAGTATTTCAGAGAGTTCAGAGCCCCGGAGCACTCCTGCACTTCATCAAATATAATAAGATGCTTTTGGGGAAGAATCTTTTTGCCCTTGATAAGTCCCAGCAGTTCAATAATTCTATATGGATTTTTGTTTGTTTCAAAGATAGACTTTAATTCGTCTTCTTCATCGAAGTTAAAATAAAATGTATCCTCATAATACAGACTGCCGAATTCCTCCATAAGCCAGGTTTTCCCTACTTGTCTTGCGCCTTTAAGAACAAGAGGCTTGCGGTCAGCGTTGTTTTTCCATACTAAAAGCTGTTCTATTGCTTTACGTTTCACATAATCACGCTCCTTACAAACAGTATTATACCACTTTTTGAAAGTGGTATCAATATAACTTTACACATTTTTTCAGAGAATAATCATGTTGTTTTACACATTTTCTGAAACACAATAAAAAACTTGTCAAAAAATCATTCATATGTAATCAAAAATCCCGGCAGAATCCTGCCGGGATTTTTGATTACATTCGCGGCCTTCTTCCGCACTTCCTGTTAAATGCCGGGTTGCATGCATAGAAGTTTTTCGCATTTAGATTATCCTGCACTATCCTCAGTCCTTCGCCGAACCTCTGGAAATGCACAATCTCACGCTGTCTTAAAAATCTTATCGCATCCTTCACATCCGGATCGTCCGCAAGTCTCAGGATATTGTCGTATGTGGACCTTGCCTTCTGTTCGGCCGCCATATTTTCCGTAAGGTCCGTTATCGGATCACCCTTCGACTGGAAATACGCCGCCGTAAACGGCACACCGGCTGCTGACTGCGGATAAATGCCAAGCGTGTGATCCACAAAATACTTGTCGAATCCTGCTTTCTTTATCTCGTCAATACTCAGATCCTTAGTCAGCTGGTAAAGCATAGCCGATATCATCTCGACATGAGCCAGTTCCTCGGTACCGATATCAGTCAAAAGACCTGTTACCTCGCTGTATGGCATTGCGTATCTCTGGTTAAGATATCTAAGCGATGCTGCAAGCTCTCCGTCAGGACCGCCAAGCTGACTTATGATCACCTGTGCCATCCTTGCATCAGGTTTTTTTATTTTAACAGGATACTGAAGTTTCTTCTCATATTTCCACATATCAGTCATCCTCCTTCTGCCATGGCCATGGAGCGTTTGTCCATTTCCAGCCTTCGTCAGTATTCGTCTGATCGGCAGTAATCGGTCCGTATTTCTGCGTGTACTCATCTACTGCTTTGCGTCTTAAGTCCTGATATTTTTTAAAATATGCAAGTGCGTTCATGCATTTCGGATGAGTATCAAGATAAAGATTCAGCTCATACAGAGCAAAATCATATTGTTTTATTACTTTCATAAGTGCATTTTTCTCATTCATACTTCATATCCTCCTCACTGGCAAGCGGAAGATTAAGTTCCGGGAACAATGTTCCTCTGTCGAGCGCCGTATCAGCCTCATAAACTGTATTAAAAGTCTGATACGGTACATAAGCCATAGCAAGCGGGGTTTCAGCCGGAAATCGTCCCTGTATCTGTTCGGGATTCATTCCTGCAGAAGCATTCCGGCGCATTTTCATCACATCAAAATAACCGTATTCCACTTTCACTCCTCCTCATATCATATTTACACTTTACGTGCACTAATATACTATGATTTTTCCCCGCTATACGACACAAAAATCCCCCGGATGCAAAACACATCCGAGGGATTATAGTTATGAATATCTGTTTCTGTACTGGACTTATGACTGATCTGACGCAGCCTTTTCAACTTCTGTTACAACCTCAACATCATCAGGTGAAACTTCAACAAAACTTTCAAGTTTTGAACCGCATGACTGACAGAACTGCTGATCCTTCTTAATAGTAGAACCGCACTTTGGACATGTGGTTTCAACTTCGAGAGCTGCGAGCTGCTGCTGAAGATTAGAAATACGGTTCATTGATTCGTTTATCTTTGCCACAACGTCAGCATATTCTTCTGAAGGATTGTGTCCGTTCGTCTCAAAGTATTTTTTTCCGAGTTCTGCATATGCCTTGTTGATATTTGAATTCTCGCTGTTTATCTGACTCTTAAGTTTTGTCTTTTCAGCAAGAAGCTTTGACTTGTCAGCGACACCTGTTGCAGCTTTTGACATCTTTTCTCCTGCTTTTTCAGCAAATCCGCCTACTTTTTCTAAAAATCCCATTTTCTGTTCCTCCTGATTTTCCAATTAAACTCATGCTTAAATAAACTTTTGCAAGCCCAGATTATATTAAAATCCCAAATAAATCTGACTTAAAATATAATTAATTTAATTTTATCTCCTTGCACATACATCATACGCTGGAATTATGTGCATATCGACTAACAGCAAACCCAAAAATATTTTTCGTTCACCGTAATTACCTGTATATATAATTTTATCCTTTTTTTAATAAGTTGTCAATATATTTCAGGTAATATTTTATAATATTTTTCAGCGATTTTTACGACAAAAACAATTGTAATATGAAACTACTCAATTACTTTTATAACACATTTTCTTGCAGGAGGTTTTTCTTCAGTAATCACAACTGCATCAAGAACCTTTTTTTCTGCCAGAACAAATGAATCGGCTGTGGATGTATAAAGTACAGCCAGTTTATCGCCTTTTTTCACATAATCACCGTACTCTTTTTCAAGCACTATACCGGCAGTGTAATCTATTTCACTTTCCTTTGTACGTCTTCCGGCTCCGAGTTCAAGTGATGCAAGACCTATGTCTTCACTGTTCATTTTTGAAATATAGCCCTCTGATGTACTATATACGGCATATTCTTTTTTCGCCCCGCCAAGTACACCGTAGTTGTCTATAAATCCCGTATCGCCGCCCTGCTGCGATACAGAACGTCTGAATACTTCAAGCGCTTTTCCGGATGAAATGGCCTCTTCTGAAAGCTTGACACATTCGTCCTTTGCTCCCTTTCCGGCCATCATAAGCATATCAGCGGCCAGCTCTATGCAGATATCGTAGAGATTTCCCCTGACATTATTCTTCAGAACTTCAACAGCTTCAATTATCTCAAGCTGATTACCTATCGCTCTGCCAAGCGGGATGTCCATATCAGTTATTACAGCCATGCATTTTTTTCCTGCATTCTGTCCTGTTCTGACCATAAGAGAGGCAAGTTTCTCCGCATCATCCTCATTTTTCATAAAAGCACCGCTGCCTGTTTTTACATCAAGCAAAATACAGTCCGCACCCATAGCCAGTTTCTTGCTCATAATACTTGACGCTATGAGGGGAATACTGTCTACAGTAGCTGTTGCATCTCTGAGGGCATACAGCTTCTTGTCAGCCGGCACGAGATTTCCACTCTGTGAAACTATCGAAAATCCCGTATCGTTTACATATCTGATAAAATCTGAAAATTCTGCTCTCGTGCTGCATCCCGGGATGCTTTCAAGTTTATCTATCGTTCCCCCTGTATGCCCCAGTCCTTTTCCTGACATTTTTGGGACACTTACACCACAGGAGGCGACTATAGGTCCGATAATCACACTGGTCTTGTCTCCAACTCCGCCTGTGCTGTGTTTATCAACAGTTACATTTTTAATTGTTGAAAGATCTACAGTTTCTCCTGAGTCCTTCATTGCCATTGTAAGGCACAGCGTTTCTTCGTCAGAAAGTGACATAAGATTTACTGCCATAAGCCACGCAGACACCTGATAATCAGGAATCTCTCCTGATACATATCCGTCTACGAGCCATTTTATCTCCTCGTTTGTAAGTTTCTGACCATGCTTGGTTTTTGTGATTATTTCGTACATATTCATAATAATTCCACCTTTTATAAAAAAACAAAAGCTTTTCCAAAGCTGTAAATCACTTCGGAAAAGCTTATTATTCCTATCAGTTGCAATAGAAAGCAAATCTTGCTGACTTAAGACCTATTGCTCTTGCAAAGTCATAGCCGTTTACTGTCTTCTGACCGTCTATATTTACTCTGCGCACATAACCTCCGTCGCCTATCTCCGGCTGAATCCATAACCCATAATCAGATGAAAGACTGATACCATAAGCGTTCTGTATTCTGTATCTGAGAGTATCAACACTCATTGAGACCATCTCGCCGTAATGTCTGTCATATTCTTCATCATATTCAGAAGCAACTGATCTCAGGTATGGAATATCATCAACTATGATATCCTTGTTTGAGGCTGTACATCCACCGCTTGACGCACAGAAAAGTGTAAGTGCATATGAGCCGTCATAATACAGTGCCTGACCAAGAACTGAATTTACTGCATCAATTATCTTCTGATCCGCACCAGGCTTAATAGCCATACCGCTTGTTGAACCGCCTGCATACTTAACATATGTATATGCAGCAACTGCCTGAGCCTTGATTGCTTCCACCTCAAAGGATGAGCCAATCTCTGCGTTGCATACCATGGCGATAATTTCAGCAGCACTTCCTGTATATCCTCTTACAGAAATAGTCTCTGTTCCGCCTCCAGGTATGCTGACAAGGGTTGTACCCGGATAATAGTGAGCAAGAATCTGTGTATAATCGTATCCACCGTACTTGGCATAAAAATTTGCACCGTTCTGACTCATTCCGACACCATGTCCGTAACCATAGCTTGTAAAGTAAACTGTACCAGGTGAAAGTGTTTCAGGTAACTTTACAGGCGCTGAACCTTCCGGAACTACCGGTGATGATGGTGCAGGTGTTGTTGGTATTACAGATGGGGTTTCCGGAACCGGCTGCTCTGACTGCTGTACTTCAGGCTGCGGCGGCTGTGGTTCTTCCGGTACAGGGGCTTCTGTTTCTATAGGAATGAGCTCCTGCTGTTCAAGCGTTTCAGTATAGTCGGAAAGTTCTGCTTTCCACCATTCTTCAACTTTGTATTCTTCCTGTGTCTCCTCTGCAGTTTCAGCAGCTGTTGTTACTACCGGCTGTTCAGGTTCGGCTGCTTTTGCTTCTGATACTGCTTTGAATGCACTCGATGAAACTGTTAGGTCTATTAGTTTTGTGATATTACTGCTGTTTTTAGTTTCTTCATGATTGAGCGCTACAACTGAGGCTTCAGTACTGCTTGTTGTGTCATCTGCTACCGCTTCACTTTTCAATACATATGAACGGCTGTCAGGGAGACGCAGTACTGTATCATTTATCGTTCCTGCCGCTGTAACAGCAGCACCTGCCGTGATAGTTGCAACAAAACCGATAAATATACGCTTTAGTGGTAATTGTTCGTTCATAAAAACTCCATTCAATTCCTTTTAAAAAAGGTTAATTTAGATTTCACTTATCAAATACTAAAGATTCACAACTTAGTATACTCTGACGCTTCCGGTTGTGCCTTCAAGTGCATCTTCACCCGGTCTGACCATTCTCGCCAGAACAACAAATCGTGTAGGGTCTGAAGTATCACCAGTATTGCATGTTGAAAGAGTCAGGAACTTGTCGCCTTCTCTTACATCAACGTTGGTGGTTATAAGTGATTTATCGTTAAACTTTGAAATGTACTCTGAAAGTGTCCACTCCGTATTATTCGGATCCTTTTCAAACATTGTGTAATTCCAGTATTCAAAATCGGAACCTTTCATACCATTGCAAAGCATAAACGCAATAACTTTGTACTGATAATCAGCTGTCAGCGAACTTACCTCGATAATAGGATTCTTCTCATAAAAATCTTCATAACGCTGATAATCCTTGAGGGCGCTGAACATAGAGCCGTCCGCCATGTTATGTCCGTACATAAGTACGTTATCAGTAAAATAATCTGCTTCCATACCGCATCTGAAATCCATAAACACCCATCCGGCAGGATCAGGCTGATGCCAGAAATTATTGTCTACATAGTAGTCATTATTATCTGTCTTTACAACGGGATAATCAATAACGGTATTGCTTAACCTTATCCATCCGACAGTATCGGGATTTGATTCTTTGTATTCCTGCGCCTTAAGGCTTAATCCGTTAACGAAAGGAGGATATGTTGTTGTTACCGGTTCTGTTACCGGCTCGGTCTGAGGAACTGTAGTTACGGCTGCTGTAGTTGTATCCGGAACTACCTCAACCTCCTCTGACGGTTTATTACTGTTTAGCAAAACTATCAATGCGATAACCGCAAAAATAACCAAAGCTGCGATAATCGCAATTATAGTCTTTTTTTTACTCATATTTTCTCTTCCTTAAATCAACCATACGGTACAAAACCCGTATCGTCATAGTCTTTTTCTTCTCCACGCGCCTTGTACCATTCAAGAGGCATGAGAACGTCTGTGTTTTTTCTGCGACTTATAGTTCCGGCATACTTGTCTTCGCCCGGTCTGAGCTTTCTTGCCGCCACTACAAATCGTGCGTCTTTATAATAATCTGTTGCGCAGGTGGAAAGCGTAAGCAGCTCATCGCCATACTTAACATCCACATCGTTTTCAAAAAGCGCTCTGCGTTTTATCTGATTAACATAATCATAGAATTCCTGCTCTGATCCAAAGTTTATATCACTTGTGTAGTAGAATTCACATTCGCCTTCCCCACCGTCAGCATAGTAATAACCAAATATCTTGTATGTTGAAACTTCATATCTGGAAGAAAGCTCTATAACAGGGTGGGAATCATAGAAAAATTCATCTTCCACATACTTTTTCAGATTCCCAAACATGCTTCCGTCACGCATCTCGTGACCGTAAATGATAAGATTTCCTGAACGTTCTCTTGAATCAAGAACATTCCGGTAATCAAGATACAGGGTACCGGCTCTCGCCTCCTCGCCGCGAAGATTATGATTGAGGTAATAATCTCTCTCTGCCTCATCGCGTTTCTGCACGACAGGATAATCAACACCGCTGTCTTTGCAGTCCCCGTTTTTATCAGGAATCTGTATATATCCGACAACATCTTCGTTCATATCAACAAGTGTCTGCATATAAGCAAGCATCTCATCTGAACCATATGAGTTGTCGTTTTCTGTCTGAATCAACTCTGATAACTTAGGTATTTCCTTTTGTATCTCACGATACATATGGTTGTTTTCATAATATTCATAGAAATAATCAAATATGAGAAAAGCGCAAACACCAAAAACCGTAACAGCTATAAGAAATACTGTCTTTCTTAGTATTTCTCTTATTGGATCGCCTTTCCACGGAAAAAGATTTTTCAAAACATCTATATAAGAAAAAGGTTTTCCCTGATCTTTTCTCTGAACAGCTGATTTACTCATCGTTAATGTTCTCTCCCGTAAGCAACTGCTCTATTGTCCAGTCCGTATAGTCGGATTTTATATATGTCACATCTGTAAAGACTAATTTCGGAAAAATCTTCTGAAACAGTCCCGGATTTATTACTTAATGATAACAATTTTACCACTCGTGTAACTCTTTTGTCAAGTTTCTGTTTGACATCTTTATCAATATGACGAATGTTTTGATTTAATTCTGCAAAATAATATACGTTTTTCACTAAATTTTGTTTCATATATATTTATAAATAATGAACTAATTATGAACAGGACTTATATTTTTATTATCTTTATTTCAGTATTTTCCACAGCTTTTTGTACCATTTTTGAAAAATCGAAACTATTCTGTGCTTTTTCTATTTCTTCAATTGTTGGTTTTGTCTTAGGATGCTTAGGTGTAAATACTGTGCAGCAATCTTCGTATGGCTGGATTGATATGTCAAAAGTATCTATCTTTCTTGAAATCTCAATTATCTCTGTTTTATCCATACCTATAAGCGGTCTGAAAACAGGCATCCTGCATACTGCATCCGTACATGCAATGGCTTTGAGCGTCTGGCTTGCAACCTGTCCAACGCTTTCACCTGTTATAAGGGCAAGGCAGTCATCCCTGTCTGAAAGTTTCTGTGCAATTTCCATCATAAGCCTGCGCATTATAATTGTAAAGTACTCTTCAGGACAATTGTCACGTATAGCCTCCTGTATCTCTGTAAAAGGTACACAGAAGAAGGCAATATCTCCGCAGTATGAAGTAAGTTTCTCACAGAGCTGTTCAACCTTGAGGCGTGCACGTTCTGATGTGTACGGAGGACTTATAAAGTGAACTGCACTTATATGAATGCCGCGCTTTGCCATCATATAACCGGCTACCGGACTGTCTATACCACCTGAAACAAGCAGCATAGCCTTTCCGCTGCTTCCTACAGGAAGTCCGCCTGCGCCCTGTATCTTTACTGCATGTACATACGCATTGGTGTCTCTGATCTCTACTGTTACAGTGACTTCAGGGTTCTTAACATCAACTGTCAGGTGCGGGAATTTTTCAAGTATTCTTCCGCCGAGTTCACAGCATATCTCAGGAGATTTCATCGGGAAGCGCTTGTCTGCTCTTTTGGCTTCAACCTTAAAAGTATGTGCATATTCAAGTGTATCAGCAAGGTATTCAAAAGCTCCCCTGCATATATCCTCAAAATCTTTTTCAAATACACCAGCCTTGCATATGCATGCGATACCAAACACAGTCGAAAGTTTTTCCATAACTGTATCAGGATCAATACCTTCCTCAAGTGCGTCGATATATATAGTTGACTGCTGTCTTGTACAGTCGAATTTTCCTAATGGTGCAAGTCTTCTCTTAATATTTTTTATGAGAAGGTTTTCAAAAGTATTCTTGTTCAGTCCCTTAAGAGCTATTTCGCCGTATTTTGCAAGGATAATTTCTTTCATGTAAACGTACTCCTTTATCTTTTCAGTCTCTTCTGAGCCTCAGCAAGTGCCGATATAAACTCATCAATCTGTTCAGTTGTATTTTCATGGGAAAAACTTATACGAAGTGCACTGTCCTCAAGCTCAGGACTTATACCGAATTCACCCAGAACACCACTCTTTGCTCCCTTCGAACATGCAGAACCGCTTGAAATGTATATTTCACGTTCTTCGAGGAAATGAAGAATTATTTCCGAACGAAAACCAACGGCCGAGATGTTTACTATATAAGGAACAGAATTTTCAGGGGAATTTACAGATATACCGTCCATGTTTTCTGTTTTTTCGAGAAAATGACGTCTGAGCGTTTCCAGTTTTTCTGTTCTGTCTGCAAATGTGCCGGAGAGCATTTCCACGGCCTCGCCAAATCCCGCTATCAAAGGAACTGCCTCTGTGCCGCCTCTCATGTTATTTTCCTGTTTTCCGCCATGATTCTGTTTTAAAAGTCTGATACCTTTTTTCACATAGATAGCACCAACGCCCTTAGGGCCGTATATCTTGTGTGCACTCATGGATATGAGATCTGCCTTCAGTTCATTCGGCTTAACCGGTATCTTCATAAATGCCTGCACTGCATCACAGTGGGTTATTATTTCACTGTTCATGCGTTTTACTGTATTGAAAACTTTTTTTACAGGAAGGACAGCTCCGGTTTCGTTGTTGACAAGCATCATGCTTATCAGGAATGTGTTCCCGTCAACAGCTGCTATAAAGTCCTCCGGTGCAAACTCACCGTTTTCACGAGGCGATATTCTAATTACTTCAAAACCTTCTTCCTCAAGCCTGTTAAATGCTTCCTTCACAGAAGAATGTTCGACAGTCGTTGTTATAACACGTTTTTTCCGGCGTCCATAGGTTCCGGCAGCACCTCGTATTGCAAGATTGCTGCTTTCAGTTGCCCCTGATGTAAAATATACAGTTTCCGGCGGAACCGCAAGTACTGAAGCGATATTTTTTCTTGCCCTGTCCATTATCTGCTGTGCCCTTATCCCGAGTGTATGGAGTGACGACGGATTTCCAAATGTATTTTCCATACAGTCACAGACAGCTTTAATAACGGATTCCGCAGGTTTTGTGGTAGCAGCATTATCAAAGTATATCATTAGTAAAAATATTCACCCTTTTTTGTCTTGTATTTTCACAGATATTTTTATTATACCATATTTTCATAAAAAATACTATAAGATTTTGTTTGAAATTTTAAATAAAAATTTTTTTTCGAAAACCTCTTGACATTTTGACCCCTTCTGTTTATACTGTATATATAACATATAAACAGTTAGACAGGAAGGGGGAGTAAAATGAAAATATATCAGAATTCAAACGAACCTATTTACAAACAGATTGCGTCACAGCTAAGGGAACAGATTCTTCAGGGAAAGATCGCTGAAGGCGAATGCCTTCCTTCAATAAGAGCTCTCGCACAGGACCTGCGGATAAGTGTCATAACAACTATGAAGGCGTATGAAGAACTGGCCGCCGAGGGACTTGTGACAGCAGCAGCAGGAAAAGGTTACTTTGTTAATCCGCAGAACAACGAGCTTCTCAAAGAACAGCATCTCCGTATCCTTGAAACAAATCTTCTTGCCGCAATAGACGCTGCCCGGATAGCCGGTATAGGCAAGACAGAAGTTACTGATATTCTGTGTACGCTCTGGGACGCTGAACAGTAATTATAGTGAACCAAAAATATTTTTTCGTTCACTATATTAAAAATTAAAACACATATCATAAGGAGAAAAACATGAAAAACGTACTTTCGCTCAATAACCTTACAAAAAAATATGACAAATTCACCATGGGTGGCATAACTATTGATATACCATGCGGATTTTCAACAGCACTTATAGGTTCAAACGGTGCCGGAAAGACTACTTTACTCGAAACAATATGCGGTCTTTCAGGGAAATATGAAGGTCAGGCGACATTTTTTGAAAAATACACCAACCCTGATGACCCTTATGTACGCATGCAGACGGGTTATTGCTCAGCATCACTCTTTCCTGTATTCTGGGATATCAGAAAAACTGAATACATGATGTCGGCCGCCTTTAAAAATTTCAGCAGTAAAAAATTCCGTGAATTATGCAAATCCATGCAGATTGATATAAAGAAAAACCAGAAAATACTGGAGATGTCTGCCGGAACAAGCATGAAACTGATATTAGCTGCAACTTTGGCAAGGGATACGGATCTCCTCATTCTTGACGAACCGGCTTCAGCACTTGATCCACTCATGCGCGACCGTCTCTGTGGCATGTTCAGAAACTACCTTGCAGAAAAAGACGGAGAACGTTCAGTATTATTCTCCACACACAATATTGCCGACATGGAATATGTTACAGACTATGCCATTATAATGGCAAACGGAAAAATCATCGAACATGGTTTTACAGAAGAACTTAAGGAAAAATACTGCATGGTAAACGGTGATACCGTAAATGCTGAAAAGGCAAAACCATACATGCTTTCATTTACTATTAACGATACTATATATGAAGGACTTGCTCCAAAAGAAAACTATGAAAAACTTCTGCTCTGTGACGCCGCAGTGGAAACACCGTCACTGCAGCAGATAAGTGTTGAACTTTTAAGAAATGCGGAAAATGAGGGAATGATATGAAAGATATATTTACAGGATTAAAAATTTACACTAAACACTGCACTTCAAAACTTGCTGCCTTTGTTACAATAATCTCCTTTGTTTTCATCCCTGTATTTGGTATAAAAAAAGCAAATACAGCATATGACGACCTGATGGTTGCAGTCTGCTTGTTTTTAGTTCTGACTTTAGCAACTGTGACGGTTTCCGAATGTTCATTCGGGGCAAGAAAATTTTTCCGGACAAGTCCTGTTTCTGAAAGTATTCTTGTTTATGCACCGCTTGTATTTCACAGTATAACTGTTTTAATGGTAGCAGTTGTTTTTTCTGCTTTCGAAATATTTTTTAAGCACGTTTCCCTTATTGAATATATAGAACTGATAAGTAATTTTCTGACTATAAGTTATCTTCTTTTAACATCCCGAATAGATAGTATCTACTCTAAACCTGCTTTATTTGCTTTTCTGTTCGGAGGGATAACATTCATTGATGATATATGCGAAACATTTCTTTCCATAAAAAACCCGGCAATTTCTGTTGGTGTTGCTATAGCAGTTGTATTTTTAACCAATTATATAGTGTATAAATATTTAAGGAAAGTATATAATGACAGGTTGTACAATACAGTCCCTTATGCCGGCATCCGTAAAGAGAAACGCAGACCGGAAAAGCGCGAACCACGTCACAGTAAGTTTTCAGATACAATCATTCTGTTTTCGTCCGGAAAAATGCCTGTCAGACTAACCGTCATTTTTTCAATACTATCACTTTTCGGACTTTTCGCAGGCAGTTTGCTGAACAGTAAACTACTTATAGTTTTAACATTAGCACTTACAGTAATAAATTCTCTGACAAGCAGCATCCTTATTTGCAATATCCCTGTATATAATGTGAATACACACGAAAATCCCGAAATTAAATTTGTCAGAACTGTTCCTTATGCAAAACAAAAATCTGTTGTTTTCTATTTATATATTATGATTTTTAACATAGTAATCATATTTGCCGCACCTGTTTTACTGTATCTGTTTCAGATGATTTTTAATTTCAGCCCATACCCGGGAATATACGGCATATATATAGTTGTATATACCGCTGTTTCACTTTGTCCTTTATTATTAAGAGCAAATAAAAGCCTTAATATCTGTATTTGCACATATTTACTGTTTGCCGCCGCAGCACTTATTATGTACATTGTTTTCAGAGATATCTTCAACCTTATACCGATATATACCGCAGCAGCAATTATAATAAATGTTTTATCAGCCGCTGACTTTACATTAAGATACCGCAAAGCATAAAAATACAGCCGTACGTCAATTCCGTACGGCTATTTTTTTATTCGGAGTTTATAACATCACATATATTTACCTTTTCGGCAGTCCCGTTACGCTCAGCGGTACTTATCATACCCTTGATCTTTTCCGGATCATTCCTGCTGATATAGTTTACCGGATCATCACACAGCACGACAAGACACCCTGAAGAAACGTTTTCATTTACAAGACTTTCAAGCAGCGGCATTTTTTCTTCATCCCTGACAGAAACTATTTCCATGTGGCCGGTAAAAAAATCTTTTCCCTGCATTTTTTCCGCATCATTTACAGCTTCACGAAAAGTATTTCCGCGTCCGTTATAATACTTGCTGTCTTCAAACAGTTTCAGACAAATCTCATACTGTTCATCTTCATATTCGATACCGGCACTCTGGACAAATGCCCTGTCCCTGACCTCCAGTTTATTTCCGCACCCGCTTAAACTAAATACAAGCAAAGCTGCCGCTGCCAATATTTTTATCTTCATGTACAGCACTCCTTTCTGTCATTCCTTTTTCCTTTTAAAATCAGATAAATAACTACTGCTGATGTAAACGCAGCTGTAAATATAAAATCTGCTGTATATACGGCCTCTCCTCTCAGAACCAGTCCTCCTGCCGCCATAAATATCATAGAAACAATCTCAGCATGAGAAAAATATTTTTTCAGCCAGAAAGCTGACATAACAATTCCGACAGTAATAAAAATAACCGCTGTAAGCGCATAGGCTGAAATAAAAAGTGCGTCTGACCTCTGAACACCAAGCGGGCTGGAAAATGAACACAGTTCAAAAAACGGATAGTCCGCAAGTGCTGATACACGGCCTAAAACTGCTGCCCCAAGTAGTGTCACAACAGACACAAGCAAAAATTTTGAGGCAAAATAAATATACACACCTTTTTCCCTGTTTCTGTCTGTAAACAGGGACAGTATAATAACCGCCGGTAATTCCGTACTTTCTGAAAAATCAGTCAGAATATAATGATAAACCGGATTTTCATCATAGCTGCCGGATATATTTTCAGCCTTTATATCCCCTGATGATGTCAGTACAAGTATCGCCGTAAACAGTATAAATATTCCCGAAACAACAACTGCAGCCCTCCCGGCCGAACCTAAACCAAGTCTGCTGCAGTAGAGCACCGCTGCCGCAGTAAGCACCACCGGAAAAATTTTTCCCGAAACCGCAAAGTTTTCGGCCGCTGTTATATCAAGTATTTTTCCAAATGCCGTCATCCCTGTATAAATGAAATATAGTGCAAACAAAATTCCGCCTTTTCTGAATTTTTCAGTATCAGAAATATTTTTCCTGCAGAATCTGATAACCGGAACCGCTATGAAAAGCTGAATCAGGACAGAAACAGCAGTCCCTAAAATTCGTTGTACGGAATAATCCGCTGCAGAACTTATAAATGTAAATGCCCTGAACAGAAAAAGCACCGCCCAGAGCTGTCCAAAACTTAATTTCATAGTATCACCTCTGTTTAAGCTGTTCCACAGTAAATCCGCTACTCTGCATTTTCCTGAATCCGACTCTCGTAATTATGTCACGCATAGAACTTCTCTTAAAAGGTGACACCGGCGAAAGCAGGAGAAATTCATAGTTGTCAGCAGCGCACAGATTAAACAGCAGAACTGAACCAAGCAGGCTTATCCCGTACAATCCCCATATTCCCCCGGCAATAAGAAACAGGAACCTGAAAACTGTAATCGGATGATCCAGATCCGGTATCACAAATCCACTCACAACTGATATAGCTATGACAGTAAGCATAGGCGTGCTTATAAGCCCTGAATCCACAGCCGCATCACCTATTATAAGTCCGGATACTATGCTTACTGCTCCGCCTACAGCTTCAGGGAGTCGTATTCCTGCCTCACGTATAACTTCATACATAAGCAGTACTATTATGGATTCCGTAATCAGCGACAGCGGCGCATTTTTTTCAGCTTCCACCAGCATCATAAGCAGAGTTTTATTAAAAAATGCCGGATGATGAATCGCTATTGCCGTATATACTCCCGGAAGGAGAAGGGATATGAAAAACGCTGCATATTTGAGCCATCTTACAAATGTTGCATAATATGGTTTACAGTTATAGTCATCCATGGTCTGAAAATTTTCCGTAAACAGTTTAGGTACAAATATTACAAACGGCGTTCCGTCAACAATTACACCGACACGCCCTTCCAGCAGTTTCGAACACAAGACGTCCGGTCTCTCCGTAACTCCGCTTGAATCAAATATCCCCGAATGTTCCGGTTCAAGAAACGGTCTTACATAACCGCTTGAAAGAATTGTTTCAAGTTCCATGCTCTTAAGGGATTTTTTTATTCTGTTTATGAATTTTACAGGCACTCTGTCAGTCATATATGCAAGGCAGATATCAGTATGGCTCTTTTTTCCCATGATAAACAGTTCCAGTTTTAAAAACGGAGTCTTCATACGACGGCGGATAAGGGACATATTGGTTCTTACTGTTTCTGTAAAACCGTCGTGTGCCCCCATTATATTCTGTTCGGATGTCGGCTCTGACACACCTCTTGTATTGTATCCCTGCACACCAAAAGCAAGTGCTCTGGAATTCCCCTCTGCTATAAGAACAGCAAATCCGGAATTTATGAGTCTTACGGTATCACCATAGTTATCCGACTTCGGTCTGTCAACCGAAAGCAGTTTTTTCGTGTCAAGATAATCCATAAGTTCCTCTGCAGTAAGTATCATTCCGCTGTCATTCAGCTTATTAAGGGGTTCAAGCACAAGTTCTGTTACCGTGCTGGTTGAAAGCATACCTTCGCAGCAGAGAAGTGCGGTTTTTACTCCGGCTATATCAACCTCGTTTATAAGCAGGTCCGAACTTTCAGAAGTTATCTGTTTTAATCTTTCCAGTTTCTTTTTAAGCGAAATATCGAGAATATCGTCCTGATAGTCCAGATGCACATTCATTTCCATGATATCAGCTCTTTTCATAAGGAATTTTATCCTTAGTATCTGCAGATTTTTTCTGAAAATACATGCAAAAAAGATAACCGGTATATTTGCTGCAATACACCGGTTATCTTTCAGATTATGTTATTTTTTACTGCAAATACTGCAAGCTGCGTGCGGTCTTTAAGTCCCAGCTTGTCAAGCATGCGGGAGATGATATTTCTCACAGTTCCTTCAGCAAGGAACAGTTTCTGCGCTATATTTTTATTGTCATAACCCTCTGTGATAAGGATTATTATTTCACGCTCTCTTTCGGAAAGTTCCAAAGCAGCGCTGTTTGCAGGTTCAGAACGTCTGTTTGTAGAGGCAATCCTTTTCTGTATGCCGCTGTACACATTGGCTCCCAGCACGCTTATGCCGTTACTCACAGCCTTAACAGACTGTATAATCTTCGTGTTGTCCATTTCCTTGAGAATATATCCGTCTGCACCTGATTCCATAGCCTCTGATACAGTTTCATCATCATCAAAAGTAGTAAGTATAAGAACCTTTGTGTCAGGATATGTTTCCTTGATGTGCTTTGTTCCGTAAACGCCGTCATATTCAGGCATTCTCATATCCATAAGTACCACATCAGGTCTGTGCTCACCGCAAAGTTCAAACGCCTCTTTTCCGTCTGCCGCAAGGCCAACGACACTTATATCACTGTCCTGTTCAAGTACAACCTGTATTCCCTGCCTTAGCATACCCAGGTCATCTGCAATAATTACCTTTATCAAATTCTCTCCTCCATCGGAATCTTGATGGCAGTTGTAAATCCGTTTCCTTCACTCGACATAAACGAAACCTCTCCGCCAATTTCCCTTATTCTTCTTACCGTTCCGGTAAGTCCGTTTCCCTCGTTAATCTCACTGCAGCCGCATCCGTTATCAAAAACATAAACTTCAAGAGAGTTATCAAGGAATTTTGTTACTATATCTATTCTGTCAGCACCTGAATACCTTAAACTGTTTGTTATCGCTTCCCTGCATGAGTTGCATACTGCAGCAGCACAAAAGAGATACTTCTCCGTTTCTTCGCCCTGTACACATACATCGCATTCTATTCCCTTTACACTCTCAGCAAGTTCCTTTATGCCGTCTGTAATGCTTGTATATGAATGTCTTTTTATATTGTTTACAGCCATACGAAGTGTTGTTATACCTGCTGTCGCTTCTAATGCTATGCTGTCTATATACTGTGCAGCCTCTTCCGGAAGGTCAGGATACTTTATCTTGAGAATCTTTGCGGCAGAACTTATCATGGTGAGAGTATGTCCTGCGGTGTCATGAACTTCCTGCGCAAGACGGTTTCTCTCCTTCTCTACTGCTATCTCTTCATTCGCCTCATTAAGTTTTCTGTTTTTCTCTATAAGCTCGTAATAGCGTGATACATCTATCAAAATGAATGCTGACGCTATGAGAACACCACTGTCAAGCTGATTGTATCTTCTGACGCTTAGTCTCCTGTTATAAAAAGATATCTCTGTTTCAGAAAACAATCTGTTTCGGGAGTCCTCACTCTCAGCGTTTTTTACCGTTCTTAAAAAGTTTTCGATTCCTTCACATTCATTAAGAAGCTCCTCCGCAGTTTCGTTAATGTATGTAATCTCATCAAACCTGTCTGTAACTATTATTCCTCCCGGAACATTTTTAAAAATCTTAGGAAACGTCATATAGTTTACATCAAGGAAATCATATTTGTAAACAGCCATCAGAATCACCAAACTTGTCAGCGCGAATCCAAAAGGGGTCGGATCAAAACGTTCCGGAAGTTTTCCTGTAATAAAAATTACATTCAGTGCTGTAGGAATAATTACAGAAAGTGCCACGAACGTTGCCTGCCTTTTTGACGCCTTCTTCTCAACAAATGATTTTCTGTAAACATTTATTACACCGGTTAAAATGCAGATATAAGTAAATGCAACATTTTCATAGAAGAGTACTCCATGATCCACTCTTTCAATTGATAAACTGGTATAATAGAACTTATGCAGAGGATTGGTAACTACTGCAATATAGTTTAAAGCAGAGACAGTATACAGTATATTGACAGCGGTCTGTCTTTTCTTCTGTGCGCGGTACAGCAACGAAAAATGCACCCACGCAGATCCGATAAAACATACGCCTATATTTCCGAAAACATAACAAAGATACAGCTGGAAATCATCCACTGCAAGCAGATCTGTAATTTTTGAAACAGACCACACGATAATTAAAGTCTGGCACATAATAAACGCATATTTTACTTTTTCCTTTTTAGCACGAAACGCAAGCCAGATTATACTGATACACATGCCTATCAGCGCAAATATATGTATCGTCGCATAGATAATGTTCATTTTGTCTTCCTCCGGAAAATATTATACATCCAATCCTTACTTTTTTCAACACTTTCTGAAATTTAACGAAAAAACGGAGAACGCAATTGTTCCCCGTTCTCTTTATGTATATCTTTTGTTCTACAGAATATCTCGATAATAAGCAACAGAATCCATCGCACAAATAACATATTCCATTGTCTGATAATATTATAGCACAGTATATAAAAAAATGGAATATGTCATTTGTCACTTCTTAGAATGACATTTGTCACTTTTTCAACATTAGCCATTAAAAGTGTTTAAAAACTGTCTCTGAACAAAGGGAGGTCATACCGAAATAAGTTGAGATGACTTCATGTTTTATATCTTCACGGCAGAAAATCCTGATTCGATAAGCGGAATGATATTACATACCTTTTGCACATCAAAATGTATCATCATAAAAATATCGCAGATAATAAAATAAAACACTTCACCAAAGGAGGAACTGCAATGACAGTAGCAATCATCCGGACTTTCATACTTTATGTAATAGTAATATTCTCTGTCCGGTTCATGGGGAAACGCCAGATAGGACAGATGCAGCCTACTGAACTGGTTATTACTATACTCATCTCAAATATCGCCACCCTGTCACTCGAGGACCCTGATGCACCGTTGCTTACGGGAATGGTTCCGATACTGTTTCTGGTTTCATTTGATGTAATAATATCTGTTTTTACAATGAAATTCCCGCATTTCAGAAGATTTGTTTCAGGTTCTCCGCAGATAATAATAAACAACGGCATACTCGACAAAACCAAACTGCGAACACTGCGCATGTCACAGGATGACCTGGTTGAAGCACTCCGGGGTCTGAATATATTTGACATATCAGAAGTACAGTTTGCTGTTGTTGAAACAAACGGTCAGATATCTGCATATCAGAAAGAACCCTACAGAACAGCCGAAAAACGTGATATAAGTGATATAAAAGGAAAATCTGAAAAATGAACCGCATTTATACAAGTATAATAATTATAATCTCTGTAATCCTGATTGATATATATTCGCATCATGTCATACTCAGAGAAGAAAATGCACTTGAAAACACGCTGACTGCAGTACAGACATATTCTCTTGATAAAGATACAGAAAATGCACTCAGTCTGGCCGAAGAACTTACGGAGCAATGGGAAAAAAGCCGTAAGAAACTTGCACTCTTTGTAAGCGACAAAACCCTTGATGAGATAAGCGACAGCATCTCAAAAATAGTCCCTCTGCTGGAATCGGACAGTGATGAAGTATCTGCAGAAGCTGAATATGTAAAACGCAAACTTCTGCGGACACACACAAGGGATCTCCCGGAAATTCATAATATATTCTGATTTTACCTGTAGAGATCCAGAATCATTATTCTCCAGTATCCGTCCTGCAGAACACAGGTTCTCCCGTTTTCCGAAAACTCATACACATCGTCAAAACATATATCTGTAAGAACTTCACCGTTTTCATCTGCAAAGCCCCATAAGTTGTCACAGTTTACAGGAGTAAGACCGCATACCGCCTTTACCGTGTCGGAAACTTCATTTCCATGCACGTCAAGACTTACCTGTTTTCCGTTTTTTACTGCTGATATTATGCCGTTTTTCACACAGAAACCATAATCATCAAGTTCAATGTCATCAAATATATAACCCGTAATCTCATTAAGTGAATCATCGATAACTGCCCATTTTCCGGACTTTTTAACCGCCGCAGCACCATCTGAAAATGCTCCTGCATAATCGAATGTTTTTGTCTCCTCTTTATAGTCAAGCCTCATGTAACCATACACACCGTCTGCGGAAAAAGGTGCAAATCCGCATGAATATGCACCAAGATAATCGTATTTTCTGTTCGGGACGTATTTTATCCTTCCCTCCAGATCAGAAAAATACCACTTTCCCTCATTGCATACAGGAATAATATCCTCGTCAGTATTGCAGGCGCCAATATCATCATACTTCATTACAAGCTGAAGCTGACCGTTTTCATCGGCAAGTCCCCATCTTCCTTTTTCGTCACTTACTGCACAGTACTGATTATAAAACCCTTTTACACCGGAAAATTTTTTATTTCCCATACTGTAACTTCCCCGTATGTGATTTCCGAGGTTTTTTATATCTTCAGGCATGTCATTTCCTGGGGCTTTTTCAAGGTACTCCATGGCTGTTTTTATATCACCTGAGCGAAAATAATACTCACTCATTGCAAGCCATGACCTGTCTGATTCGGGAGTTTCCTCCGCAGCCATGCGACAGTATTTAAGGAAAGCGTTCCTGTCACCGCATTTTAAGTAATTATCCGCTGCACGAAGCATTATTTCAGCATCATCTTTTCTTATCTCAAGAGCCTTTACACAGTAGCCGGCCGCTGTAATATATGCTTCCTTTTCTTCGTGTTCGGAAACTCTGGAAAGATAATCATCAAGCAGCTCCTCGTCTCTGTGCGTATTTCCGGACACATTATACCAGGCCGACGCTATAAGAACTGCCATCCCGGCAAACAGAACATACCCTTTTAAAGAATTTTTATTTTTCATAGATTACCTCACATACCAGTAAAAATATATAAAAGCATTCCGGCAAACGCAAACGGCGCCATAGGGATGCAGTCCTTCACACCGCATTTTTTTGAAATAATAAGGATTATTCCACAGACAGCACAAAAAAATGTTGAATAAATAAGCACGTCAATCACACCATACAGTCCCAGAAAATATCCTGTTACCGCAAACATCTTAACATCTCCGGCACCTAATCCCTTTCCGGAAATAACAGACACAATCGCAAGTATGATAAATCCCGCAGCTAATCCGACAGCTGAACGTACAAACACAGATAAAAGAGCATGTTCTGCAAGCCCCTGCACGAGTATTAATGCTGTTCTTAAAACCAGAGCTCCGGCAATATATAAATTAGGGATAACTCTGTGTCTGAAATCAATAACAGCAAGTAAAAAAATGAAGTTACTTATAACTGAAGTATTGAGAATTCTGAACACTCCGCCTTCCTTCACAGTGAAAGCCGCGGCAAGATCACATACCATAAATACGGCCAATGAAACAAAAAAACGCAAAACACGTCTGTTATCATCTCTGTCGCTCTCCCTGATAATATTAAGTTTTAAAAATGCCGCCGCTGATATTACTGCCGTTACTGAGGCTGTTATTATTTCTGTCATTATTTATTCTCCTTATAAAAGCGCCTTTTCGCGATATTCTATTTTTATGCTTATTCCTTTATCTTTTCCGGTGACTTCTGCAGCAGTCTCACAGGCTTTCTTCAGTTTTTCCGATGAAGCTGCCTCTTCAGGCATGATTATAAGCAGAGCACCTTTTTTGGTTTCCGGTTCCGGAATAAATATCCCGTTTTCTGTATGAAGTTTTCCTGAATATTTTTCAATACATTCATTAAGTTTGTCTGCATATTTTTCAAACTGCTGCCTCAGGGCTTTTTCTTTTATTTCATAATCCTCAGGATCAGAGCTTCCGGAGGATTTGCATGATGAATATGTAGCAGTAAATATATTTATTGAATTTATCATGGTATATGTACCGCCGCCGTAAAGATCTATTCCATAGCCGGACTTTATAGCTCCATACTTGTTTTCCGACTTTATCTCGCTTATCCATGCCTTGCCGCGTTCAAAGTTATTCAGATTCCACTTTGATTCAGGAGGTTCTTCTGTCTTTTCCCTTTCGGGAATCCAGGCAGATGTAACTGCAGTATTTTTCATCGTAAGACCTATACCGTTCTTAATCAGTCCGAATGTCTTCAGCTTAACCTTGTAAACTGCAACTATCTCAACGCTGTTTCCTTCTCTGAGTACTGAAGAATACCTGAAATCTATGTCATCCGTTGTTATGCCTGCAAGATTATAAAGATATTTGTCTGTTTCCTTACGGCTTCCTGCAACATTTTCTGCAAATACTGCTCTGAAAACAGGCTCTCCCACGATTCCGCCTATTGTTTTTCCACCAGTAAGCATGTCGGTCATCTGTTTCAGAATACTGCCGGATTCACCATCTTCAGCTTCACTCTCCTCCATAAGTCCGGAAAGCCCGCTGATATTGTCAATTGCTTCTCCTACAGTTGCGCCGGACTTTTCAAGATACTCTGAAACACCCAGCCTGTCTGCAGCATAGCAATATCTTGATATTTCTGCTGCTGTTCTGTCTATCCCGCACTGTACTGCACATTCTGCTCTGACTGTACATACAAGTGACAATATGCACATATATCCCAGAATAAAAAACACCAGTGCAAATGACGCTTCTATCGTAACCGACCCTGAAAGTCCTTTTTTCTTCATTTTGTTCACCCACCACTGTCTGCTTTAAGACTTTTTAATATCTCTGAAATCTTATCACGCATATCTGAAAATTTATCTTTCACACCAGTCTTTTCGGAAATAAAATTCACCGTTTCAACTGTAAGATCAGTATTTCTGACAAATTCAGCCGAATCAGAAGTAAGTGCTGAAGATGAAACGCTCATTCTGTACTCGTCGCTTAGTCCTGCAAGGCTAAAAAACCCCGGCATTTTCACGTCTCTGTGTACTGAAACAATAACTTTTCTTCCAAACATCTGCCGCTTTATCTCTATATTGCATTCTGCAGCGGCAGAATTAAAAAACAAACCCGAAACATATTCTTTCACGCTGTCTTCATATCTGCTGTCTGCTTTTTGCACACCAAGATACCTGTAAGGCTCTCTGTCATCATAGGCCCTGTTTACTGCCGGTTTTCCCGGTCCGTCCGCAGTTTCTGTAAGATTATAAACATCCACCAGTTCATCATACCCGGCAAATGAAATGTTTTTTGCAATCATGTCTGCTGTCATCTGAGTTCTGAGATCAAGCAATGTTACCTCCAGAACATATACTCCGATAAATATCATTGCTGCGACCATAAGTATAACTATCGGATAGACAAAAGTGGCTTCCAGTACTGAAACACTCCCGCTTTCATCTTTTATAAAATCAGATTTTCGCAACTTCTTTACCTATCTTGTCAAAAATAGTGTTTACCAGATCTGTAATCTTATCCTTGAATATGGCAACAAGAGCAACCGTTACAACTATGATAAGAAGTATTGCGACAAGGTTTGTTTCTCCTGCTTCATTTTTAATAAATCCTGCTGCTGTTTTTTTAATTCCTGTAATCACTTTGTTTGTTAATGATACTGCCTTGTTTGTTAATTTTTTCATGATATAAATCTCCTTAAAATATATTATTAGTATTTTTTAAAACATGTTTGCAAATACCGGTACTATGATCATCATTATGATCGCTGCAAATATCATAAGCATTGGCACCAGTAGTTTCTGCTCTGCAGCTGAGGCTTTTTTCCTGACATAATTCTTTTTCTCTTCCCACTGTTCTGCAGCTGTAAACTGCAGAATCTCTGAAAGTCCAGCACTTCCCTTTTTGATATTCTGCAGAAGTGCGCTTACAAATTTCCTTATCTCCTTGTTTCTGCATCTGTCTGCAAAAAGTTCAAAGGATTCGCCCTCAGGTATTCCGTTCCTGATATCTTCGCTGGTTTTCCTCATTTCCCTATACAGAGCCGAGTCTGATGACTGCGAAATAAGTGTCCATGCGTCCCTTAAAACCATTCCGGTATTGAGAAGGAGAGAGAGCCTCACTACCATATCCGGAAGTTCACAGAGTATCTCATCATTCTTCTCATTCGCCCTCTTCTTTATCTCAGCATCAATGTAAAAAAGCATCAGAACAGACGCTGTTATTCCGAGAAAAGCAAGCAGTATGCTGTCTGCAGCAGCTCCTGTAAGCAAGGCTATCGGAAATATTGTTGCTGCGTAGGTTATCTGGGCTCCGGCAAAAAGATATGTATAAAAGTCGGCGTATTCCGGACCATATACGATAATAATATTTTTTCTCTGTACGGCATATCTTCTGCTTCTGACGTCTGTATGCAGCATCTTCATAATTAAAAACCCTATATAAAATATCTCACAGAATTTCAGGTTTAAAGCTGCTTTCGTGTTCAGAACATCTTTGTATTTTCCTTTTCCGGTTATAAACAGCCACATCCAGAAAACTGCCGCCGCCGTTCCTGTAACTGCCATTATAACCGATGCATCTATATTAATCATATCTCATTTATATTTTTATGTCTGTTATTTTTCTGCCTGCAATATATGCTGCCGCAATCACCATTGCTCCCAGGATCTTTACCGCTACTGTCACAGGGTTATTTCCCGAAACTCCGCTTTCTCCAAGAGTACGCAGCATTGGTACTATGATAAACGGCATAACTGTCATAATCAGAAGTTCATTTTTTCCTTTTGACGCAATGGCCTCTGTTTCCGCTTCAGTCTGCATCTTCTCACTAAGCAGTCCTGTGGTTCTGAGAATAACATTTCTCATATTTCCTCCTGTTCGGGTACATATACTGAAGGTTTCTGAAAAAGTCCGTACATCTCTCTGCCCGCTTCTCTCAGCAAAATCTTCAAGCATCTTCTCGGCGGTTATGTTGTTTCTTATTCCGCTAAGTATAAGGCCTGTTTCAACTGCCATCAGTGACTTTTCTCCGTACTGAAGTTTCATGTCCCCGCCTGCCGTTTCCAGCGCTCCGGAAATATTCTGACCGGCAGAAAGCGAAGAGGACAAAGATTCAAGAAAATCGCGAAACTGTATCATAAGGTTTCTGTCTCTTTTCGCCTGAAAATATTTCTTTGCCGTCCGCACTCCCGCAGCCAGACCGCCAAGTCCGGCAGCCGCCGCAAGAGGCATCATCCCGAAAAATATACTGAATGCTGCACATCCTGCAGCTGCCCCCACCGCTGCTCCGATAAAGACCTCCGGAACACTCATCCGGTACGTTGAGTAATCAGTTCCTCTGCCTGTAAGTCCTCTGTTTTCTTCATATTTTTTCTTCTTCATATCAGATCACCGCATTAATTCCGTTTCTTTTTAATTTTGTGTCAGACACCAGCCTGTTTTCTGTTCTTTTCAGTTCTCCGCACACGCGGTTTACCGTACTTTCCTGTGTTTCTTCAAACATATACAGAGGATTCATAACTATCTCACCGTTTTCCATACCGGTAATTTCCGATATCTCTGTAACTTTTCTGGTGTGATCCCTCATTCTTGAGAGATGGACCACTATATCAACTGCCGATGCAATCTGCCCTCTCACCGCTGCAAGCGGAAGATCTGAACCGGAAAGCACCATTGTTTCAAGTCTTGAGAGCATATCATACGCTGAATTGGCATGTCCTGTGGAAAGCGATCCATCGTGACCGGTGTTCATAGCCGAAAGCATATCCAGCGCCTCTGCACCTCTTACCTCTCCGACTATGATCCTTTCCGGTCTCATTCTGAGTGAAGACTTTATAAGATCACGTATGGTTATTTCACCAGCTCCTGACGTGTTGGCGTTTCTGGTTTCAAGTCTTACAAGATTTTTTATTCCGGTTATCTTAAGTTCAGCGGAATCTTCAATTGTTATAACACGTTCATTTTTCGGTATGTAGTCTGACAGAGCATTCAGGAAAGTTGTTTTTCCGGAACCGGTACCGCCGCTTATGAATATGTTATACCCGGACATGATGAACAGTTTAAGCATGTGCGCTGCTTCCTCATTTACTGAACCCTTGTCTATAAGCTGTTCCATAGTCATCGGAACTGCTGAAAATTTTCTGATGGTAACGCAGGGACCATCTACAGAAACCGGAGGCAAAACAACATTAACTCTCGATCCGTCAGGCAGACGGGTATCAACTATAGGATTTGCCTGATTGACTTCTCTTCCTGCCATTGATACTATACGCTGTATTGTATCCTCCAGATGAACATTACTTTCAAAACTGTTATCCAGTTTTCTGAGCATTCCGTTTTTCTCAATCCAGATGCTGTCATAACCGTTTATCATAACCTCCGTTACAGCCTCATCCTTCATGATAATATCCAGCACACCAAGTCCCCTTATTGAACTGTAGACGCTTTCAGTTATTTCAACCTTTTCTTCTATTGAAAACGATGTGTTTTCTGTTCTCATGATAACTGTCTTTTCAATCGCCTCATAGAGTTCGCTGTCCGACAGTACTGAGAGATTCAGATTTTCACGAACATACTGCTTAAGCTCTGCTGCAAGCTCGTCTGTTGTCTGAATTACAGGTGCCGATGCTGTTTTCATATTGCCGCCTCCGTTACACATATTTTGTCAAACATATCTGACGCTGAAAATTTTTTTACAATCTCCCGTTCATCATCCGTACTGATGTCAGCCTGTATACCGATAACAGGAATATCTGTATGAAAAGTTTTGCTGAACTTTGTCCTGTTAAAAATAACACGCAGTTTATCAGTTATGTTTATATGCCTTCTCTTCTCTATCTTTTCTATAGCTCCGGTCCTGTATGTAAGATATGTCTTAAACTGTTTTCCGTCTCCGGAAACCATTATTATCTCCTTTGCATATTCAAGAAGAATGATAAGCCTGTCGGTAATGAAAAAATCGCTGACAATAACCACATCATCATATCCGAAGCTTGTACTCATCTCATCTATCAGAACCTTAAGTTCATCTTCACGTATCTCGGTGTAATCCAGCGGGCTGGTACATGTGTCATAAAAATACACTCCGCTGCTGTTCTGTTTGACGACACTCTCCATTTTAAGAGTCATATTTACCTTTCTGCTCTTAAGGGCAAATATTACATCGGTAAAAGTACCCTCGCCTGCTGCATTAAAAATGCTGCCGGTATCACGAAACTGCTTAAGATTCAGAAACAGTGTCTTTTTCCCGATTCTCGTCTGATGCTCGGCAAATGCCGCAGCTGCTGTAGTAGCCCCCGCCCCGTCACAAACTGAAAGAAACAGACTTATATTCGCTTTCTTTGTTCCCGTTGTTCTGTAACGGACCTTGTCTGCAAGTTTTTCAGAGTAAAGACCTAATATCTGTTTATATATCACATCGGCTCTCTGATATCTGAATATCGTCCTTCTGCCGTTATATGTATCTATTATTCCGGAATCTGTAATGTAGGCAAACATACAGAAATCTGCTATCTTATCAGGATCTATCTCCGTATCCGATGAAACTGCAAGAACATTTATTCTGTTTTCCTTTACCGCTTCCAGAACGCCTTCAGATTCTGAAAATGAATAGATCTCTATCTGAGTGCTGTATTTTCTTCCGAGAAAATCAGTCAGTCTCTTCAGATAAAGACGGTCACTGTCCACTATCCCTAATTTTATTTTTATCATGAGTCTCGTCCTCCCTCTAAGTTATTTATATTTTACCTCTGGAAATATCCGGTGTAAAGATGTGGCACTTTATGTGACATTATTTTTTTTAGTTTATTATTTGACTACGTTTAATATTATATATAATATAATCCACATTTTCAATAGTTTCGCCCTAAGAGGTATGATTTTCGCCCTAAGAGGTAATTTTCGACCATTTTTTGTCATTTTTATTCGATAAAAATTTTAAGTTTTATGTGTTATACTATGTACTATGAATTTTCAAAAGAGGAGAATCACTATGAAAAATTTTTCCGAAATATTATCCGGATATGTCAGGGAACGCAAAACAAATATCTCCGCACTGGCTTCTGAAACCGGAATAGACCGCACTCTTCTGCACAAATATATATCCGGAAAAAGAACACCGTCGGATATTCAGGCTGTCCTGCTTATATCCGACGGATTAATGCTTTCATACGACGAAGAAACAGCTCTCTGTGAAAGCTACAGAATACTGTCAATGGGCGAGGAAGGTTATGAACGGTATCTTTTAACAAAGAAAATACTTGATTACCTGTCAAACATCCCTAACCCTGAAATTTTCAGAAACAAATCCACATCCGATCCGCTTGTTTCCTCCGCTGTCAGTGACCGCCTGTCTGTAGAAATGACCATCAGGCGCATTATCTCCGACAGCAGCTGTGAAAAAATATTTGTCATCTCCCCACCGTCATGCAGCCTCATCTGCAGCGAACTGATAAGCGCCTGCATAGACCGTCCGGAAATAAATATAACCCAGATACTTTCATTCTGCAGTATCTCGGCAAACCATAACCTGAAAATACTGGAACAGATACTCCCTCTGCTTGTTTTCTGCCCCGGATATACTCCTGTGATAAACTACTGCACCGTCTCAGAACGTGAGAATTCATCCGCCCTTCTTCCCAATCTTCTGCTTACAGAACGATACGCTTTCAGTTTCAGCAACAACTGTGACATGGGGATACTTCATACCAGAAACGATATTCTCAAACTTTATCATACTGCTTTTTCACAGATTGCAGAAAAATCATACGGGCTTATAGAAAAAAAAATATCGTCCGCACCGTATCCGGCAGACGATATTATGGAATATAATGAAAATATGTACATAAACCAGACTGATAAAAGAGTATCATTAATCTTCAGAACAGGGAGTTTCTGGAGCAGTATTATGATTTATGAGCAGAGTGTGAGGAAGTGTTTTGAAAAACTGATGCTGAGTGGTGGATGATATGAGCAGTATGCTTATGATTGAATTTTTAATGAAGTAAATTGTAAAAACTAAATATCACTTTCCTTCATTCATATAATAAGTAACTTTCTTTTGAATTGATTTAGCTGTAGATTCAGCATCTTTTTCGTCATTAATGAAACTTAATATATCTGAGTAAATACTATCTGAAAGTTTGCTGTCATTAAATATTAGTGTAGACGTTTGTTCAATAAGTTTTTCGATATTATCTATTTCATTGTCTGTTAGGTTACTTCCACGAAATTTCTCAATTTTTTCTCTAAAAACAGAACGCTTTAGCGGTAAATACAATGATTGTTCCTGAAAATTATCAGTAAATATCTGTTCTATGATAGTCCAGGCCTCTTTCTTATGTTTGCTTTTTTCTAAAATTCCAATACAAAAGTCAGGTTCTGCTATAGGTGAACATTTATTAGCGGATGGTATTCCCTTATATGCTACCGTATCTCCAACATAATCATCTCTAAAATATCCGACTAATTCCGGAGTAGAAATTACAGTTAAATCTATATAACACTTATTATCCAGGAATCTTTTATCTATCTCGGAATAATCATCATTAAATATTACCGGATCAGGATTAGTAAACATCTTTTTGACACTATTCATTAACTCACAGGTTTTTGGATTATCAAAATTACATATGTTATGTTGATAATCGATATAGCTGTTGAGATTTGATATAAACATCATTGACATTGCCGTTTCCACATCAATTCCCAATACCGCATTCGTGTCATAGTTTTTGTTGATTAAATCAACAAATTCATCCCCCGACCACAACTCAGTACTCCCAATTTCACTCTCTTTTCCGAATAATGTGTATAAAGAGAATGATGAAAAAACAGAGGTTATTTTATTATTCATCTTTAATAAATTTGTAAAATATTCCTCATCATTAATAACATCACTACTTTCCATATATGATGACAAATCTGTTAATAAATCGGGAAGCCACACTTCAGTAGCAGGTGAAAAAACGATATCAGGTATATCCCCGCTTACCAGTCCTTTTTGCATGGAGTCATAATCTTTGTAATTTGTTAATGAAATTTTTATATCATTTGAAGAGTTATTTATTCTGTTGACAAGATTAATAAATCCGTTAGAAGAAATATATTCATCGGAAAGTGAAACTCCAGCAATATTTATTTCTGTTTTGTTGTTTAAATCACCTTCAGAATTATCCGCTTTTTTGAATCTATATAATTTTGGCCTGAATTCAATATCCTCAGTCCCGATTATATTAAAAGAATCATTGGATATAACATGCACCATATTTTTGTACGGAACATTTATGTCACATTTATCCCAGCTAGCTATCTGAATAATAGTTTTCTCAGCGGAGATATATCCATATATTCCATAATCATTAGAAAAACAGAAATCATAAATTTCAGGTCCGCCTATAAATTTTAGATTGCATTCATCATTGAATTCAGCTACAACAGATATATTATCCTTATTATCAATTTCAAAGATTTTATCTGATGACATGATATACATATTGTCATTAATAAAACATGCATCATATATACATTCTTCAGAAAGAATTTCAAAATCACTGACAGTCACAGTTCTAATCAGGGAATCCTCCGAGGAATTAAGCAAGGCAACGCTCATAGTAGAGTCAATATAGTTTTCAGCAAGTATGCACAATACTTCTGCAGATACTGAAATACTAACCGGATCTTGACTTTCTGCGCATATCTCCAATTCATTTACTATTTGATTATTTTTATCCTTTTTCACAATATAATCTTTTTGTTTTTCTATATCAGCGTAGAGAAAATAAAAATTTTTATCACCATCTATAAAAAAGTCATATAAATTTTCATCATCATAGGTGATATCAAGCGAAACGTCTTCTTTATTAGTTGTAAAAACCTTATTATCAAGTTTTTCAGTTGTGTTTAATGTAATTTGAAGTTTATCATTTGAAATAGCTTTGATATCCGTTACATAACCTGATGTAAATTCATACATACATTTAATTTCTTTTAAATTTATATCATAACCATATATCCCATCTTCATCCGCCATTAAAAATTCATATTTTCCAAAGCCGTCAAATATATCATAAGGTTCATCGATAGCCATCGTGAAAGAGTCTACTGTATCACAGTTATCCAAAGAAACTTCATAGAAAGCGTACTCATTTTCTTCGCTTTTTTCATATACAAGAGCACTGGTACCGTCTTTTATTGTGTATCCGGAACACTCTCCCTGCAGACCAATATCGTTCATTCCCATATATTCGAAATTTCTGTTTAACATTATAAAGTGGAAGCTGTCGTTAAAGAGAAGACAGCTGTATCCAACCCCGTCTATGTATCTTAAATCAGAAATAAACTCGTTTTCCGGGAGTCCCGTTATTTCCGGCATATCAGTCAGCTCAAGGTTTTGATTGTACTGGTATATCGTGTATTCTGTATCAGATATACTGGAAGTAAATATGTTTTCTCCGTCACACCAGATTTTTTCCGGTATTTCGTCTATGTCAACAGAACGTTCTATTTTATTCGAATTTCCATTGTATCTGATAAATTTGATAAATCCATCTTCATCACTATATATAGCATAATAAATATCAGTATCTTTTATGTTTAAAGATATATTTTCAAAATTATAACCATCTATATTTATATCACATGAATCCAGCAGCTGATATTCACTATTTAAGACAACTGAACTCATTTTTGAATTACATTTTTCATATTCACCCAGATAATATAAATCATCATTATAGAACGCTCCTTTTGTAATATGTATATTATCCGGCAAATCTACGGATGAATGCCTGTAATACGATTCATTTTCAACTATAACCGTTGTTTCTGTTTTTTCCTTTGTGTCGTTAATTGATTGATTGTTACAACCTGTACATATAAATCCGATTAAAAATGATACAATAAATATTTTTTTATTTTTTTTCATTTAATACCTCAGAAAAATATAATTTTATACTGATCAGGCCATAAGCCGTTTGCAAGCGTGGAAATACTTGTTAATTAGTTCTTATAGAATATCCAGAACAACGCCCCTGAGTTCTATCTCAAGGGCTATCTTTATACAACAGCTTCTATAAGTGTTTTGTCACCATATTGAACAGTCTTAACTCCGGGTTCCTTGCTGTCAAGAAAGCTGAACGTCAGCATATAGCCGGTTTTTAAGTGATATGAGTCAAGGTAATCTGAAAGTTGTTTCTCACCGTCCTCGTTATATTTCTGCCCCCGCCATATTTTCAGTTCAATAATATACCTCTTGCCTAAATAATCAATAACAACATCCATACGGCAATTGTCACGGGTGCAAGCTTCAATATAGTAATTCCCGATTCCGTTAATAATCGGACGCAGGTAAATTAGAAAACACTTTCTGCCGTCTTCTTCAATAAACTTAGATGGCCTGTTACCGTATATTTCTGTAAAGTGACAGATAAATCTGTTGAAAATGAGTTCAACATCGAGTATGCCGTCTTTAATAAATTCAGGCTTATCAAAAACTCCAGCTTTTGCAATGGGAGTAGATTTGATTTCCTCTGAGGTCAGCATATCATTGTAAAGCCTTGTTTCAAAGATTCTGTTGGCAATGACAATGGAATTATCCTCTATCCTTATAAAACCAAACATTAAAAGCAGCCTTGTGGGTTCATGGTCCGGATTATATGAAAACTTTTCACCTTGAGTCAGTACCTGATACAGACTTTTTTTCATTTCCGGATAACTTTCCAGTTTATTGATAAGCGAATCAAACAGCGGAGTATTCATAGCCTGAATACGGCTTACAGCTTTTATTACACCGTCTTTTGTCCAGTCATTCAGTTCTTCGTCAATCAGCTTGCATATATTTGAGACAAGCACAGGATATCCCGATGTGTAGTCGTAAACAAGCTGAGCGATATAATCAATATCCATACCGGTATGATGGTCGTTTTCATATTTACTGAGCATACCGGCAATGCCGTAAGAAGTGAGGTTCATATTAACATTGAAATCAACTGCTATGTTCCACGGACTATTATGCTTATGGTTTGAACCGTCACGTATTTTCAGCCTAAGATTGCGGATGTCATATACTCCTGCAAGAATAACAGATCTAAACGTCGGAGATGAAAACCTGTCAAGAAAATATCCCCGCAGCTGAGACAGAAAATCAAGAAAAACCTGATTATCAGCAGATTGGTCAACTTCGTCTATAAGCAGTACAACAGGTTTTTCAACTGAACCGCAAAATTCACTGAGTCCAATAAACAGTTCTACCAGATCATAATCCTCGTTCATCGACTGCTTTAAAATATCAGCAGATGCTATGGTTTTTGCAGAGCAGTTATTTCTTTTTAGCGAACTTATAAAAGCTTTTGCAAAAGCAACAGAAAAAGTGTATTCGTCTCTGAATTTGGCTGCACTCATCTGTCTCTGGAAGTCCATGCTGACAACATAGTATTCATCCGATAAGTAATTTGTCAGTGCATTGAGAGTAGTGGTTTTTCCGTACTGTCGTCCACGATTGATAACAAAGTAATCTCCCACGTCGATCATCTTTTTAATCTCTGCAAGACGATCCGAAATATCAACCATATAATGTATTTCAGGAATACAGGAACCTGTTATATTAAAGCGTTTTTCCATTGATTTCACCGCCTGTACTGTATATGATTTTTCTTATATCAGTATATCACAGCCTGTCGCATAAATCAAGCCAGAATCAGAGTGGAACCCCAGCAATATTGACAACACCGGATTTATGTGATACACTAAATTTGTCTGCAATTAAAACAAATTACATAATTGTGACTATTAAAAAAGAAAAAGAGGGAACAAAATTATGACTCATTCAAAAACTGCAGCAAAGTACTGCAATCGTGTTGGCGGTGCAGTGTGTATTCACTTCGCAATGCTTTTCGTTGTCCAGATTATCTTTCTCCTGATACTGGCCGTAGCAGTTGCGGTTTCCAGAAAAGATATTTCTCTTAGTAACTTTATAACAAGCAAGCCGGTTACTTTATATGGTGTGGCTGTTGCGTATGTGAGTTCAAACATCATATGCTCCATTATCGCACTCGCTTTCTGCAGCAAACTAAAAAATTCATTTAAAGGTATGTTTGCCGCACCTGATATAAGCGGTAAAACCATGCTTCTGTGCATACCTGCTGCAATGTTTATACAGTCTGTAAGCATCGTTATTCAGAATGTTTTTTCAGGAATCACCGGCAGCAGCGGTATGGAGAATATGCAGATGCCTGAACTTATACACGGACATACACTCAACAACATAGTGTACGTCCTGTATGTTGTACTTCTGGGACCAATAACAGAAGAACTCATATTTCGCGGAGCTTTTATGAAATGCTTAAACTTTGCCGGAAGAAATTTTGCAATATTTTTCTCCGCCTTTTTGTTTGCATTGTTCCACGGAAATATCATGCAGGGAATAATCGCTTTTCTGCTTGGAATATTTTTCGGCTATCTTGATATGAAAACAGGTTCCTTAATCCCGTCTGTTATACTTCATATAACCAACAACCTGATTGCTGCGCTGTTTGAAATAATCGAATTTGCTTTTGGTATAGATATGTCTGGTACCATTCTTACAATATACCTGATTGCGTCAATAGTTCTTGGGGCATTATGTATGTTCCTGGTTCTTAAAAACCTAAAACCAAAAGACTACACCGAAAATGAATTTTTCGCACCTGAATTCACACCTGAACCTGATGAAAAGAAATCATGCGGTATCGCAGCCGCATTAAAAGCCCCGCTAATGTGGATTGCGTGTTTGATTTATGTTGCACTTATTATTGTAAATCTATGATATTTCTCCGTTTATCAAAGCAGGACGCTTCAGATTGGTTTCTGAAGCGTCTGTTACTATTCACGGCCAAATAATGGAATAATAAAATGAAATACTAAGAGCGACAAACATCGTAATTCTGATGTTTGCCGCTCTTTTTAACTTTGCATAAATATGTACAAAAAAATCATTGGTATTTGTTTAAATAGATACCAACAAAACTATTGACATTTTTATTGGTATATGATATAATAATAAGTACCAAGTATAGAAAGGAAGTTTAAAAATGTCAATAGTAAGATATGTGGATAAGAAAACAGGAAGAACGGTTCTTTATGAATCAACATCATATTATGATCCGGTAAAAAAGCAGTCAAGACCAAAAAGAAAATATTTAGGAGTAGAAGATCCGGTAACCGGTGAACTAATTCCATCAACAAGAAAGCCTGGAAGAAAGCCAAAATCTGAAACAGAAGAAGTAAAAGTGGAAACAGCAGCAGCAACAGAAGAAACAAATTATGAAATAATAGCAAAGAATCTACAGGAAGAAAATGAAGCAAAGGATAAACAAATAAAAGATCTTGAGAATAAAGTAGCAGTTCTGGAAGCTAAACTTGAAAGAATACGAGAAATAGCGAAAGAAATACTAAAATAAAATGTAACTGGAGAAAGCCATGAATGATCAGTTTTCAGTCATATCGCAGCTGCAATATGAAAATAAAAATCTAAAAGAGAAAGTAAAAGAATATGAAAACGGAAGCAGATTTTTAAAGATACAGGATGACTATCGACGAGTATGCGGCGGATATGAAAGAGAACTGCAAAGACTGAGAAGAGAAGTAGAAAAAGTACGCCAGGAAGGAAAAAAGACAAGAGACAAGTGGTATGAAGTAAGTTGCGACACATGGAATGAATTTATCAAAGAAACCAGCAAGTACGAAGATAACATGCAAAAGCTGCGAATGGAAAACTGGGAACTATACAAAAAATATGACGATAAAATAGAAGATTTAAAAAGAAAGCATAAGGAAGAAATAGAAGAAAAAGATGCGATAATAGACGCACTGAAAGCGAAGATAAAACATCTGGAGGCAGTACAGGACAGAGACGGAACAAATACATCTGTTCCAACTTCCCAAACACCAATAGGAAAAACCAAAGTCATACCAAACGGGAGAGAAAATACAGGTCGTGCCAAAGGCGGTGTAACAGGCCACGTTAAGGTAGAAATGGCTGTGCCGGAAGAAGATGAAATTACAGATATAGCAGATCACTTACTGGATGAAAATGATGTATGTCCTGATTGCAAAAACGACGACTTTGAATTCACAGGAGAAACAGAGGACAGATATGAAACAGAAGTAGAAGTAAAAGTGAAAAAAGTGAAACATAAGTTCTATGTTTACAGATGCACTGAGTGTGGTCAGATAGTGATATGTCGAACACCACCTGAAAAAAGAACAAAAAGCAGATACGGTGCAAATGTACAGGCATTAATACTGTTCCTGATAAATGTGATGAATTCATCAATGAACAAAGTTCCTAGATTCCTGGAAGGAGTATCAAACGGAGAAATAAAACCATGCGAGGGATATGTAGCAAAGGTACAGGCACGAGCAGCAAAACATCTTACCGAATTTCATGATGACTTGCGAAGAAGAATGCTCAGGCAAGGTTTGATATACTGGGATGATACGGTTGTTTTCGCTGATACAAAAAGAATATGTCTCAGATTTTACGGAGATGAAAGAATAGCATTTTTCGTTGCACATGATCATAAAGATATGGAAGGGCTCCTTAAAGACGGGATACTTGAAAACCTGTCAAAGGAAACCAAAGTAATGCATGATCATAATCGTGTTAATTACAATGAAAAATTCGTATTTCAGAACCTTGAATGCATAGCTCATTTACAGAGACAGCTTCAGAAGATTGCAGATGAAACAGGTCATCAGATTTTACTGAAAATCAAGGGAATGATTTCATCAACGATAAAGGACCGAAAGAAATTAATCGAAAAAGGTATTGAGAAATTTGATGATAAATACCTGTCTGATTTCGATGAAAAACTTTCAGAATATATTTCTGAGGCAGAGAAAATAGCAGAAGCAAACACATCAAAGTACACAGGAAATGATGAACGTGCACTGATACGATGCATTAAAGAGTATCGTGAAAACTACTTCGCATGGGTATATGATTTTAAACTGCCAACAACAAACAATCTCTCTGAAAGATCATTACGAGGAGTAAAAACGAAAATGAAGGTGTCAGGTCAGTTCGCATCTTCAAAAACAGCTAATTATTATGCGCTTATTCGTACTTACATTGAAACATGCAGAAGAAACGGCATCAATGAGTATCAAGCGTTAGTAAGATTGTGTGATGACAATCCTTACACCGTTGATGAGATCTTTTCTCAGAACTAATAAATTGAATACAGCACCATCAGGCCGGAAAAACCGGTCCGTTGGTGCTGCATTTTTTATTTATGGGAAAAATAGGCCGTGAATAGTAACAAG
>JAEDJV010000206.1 GCA_016296165.1 Oscillospiraceae bacterium
TTTAACGCAAATATTCTATCATATTTTAAAATTTTATGTAAGTAAAATTTTTATTTTATTCTGAACCATCGAGGATTTTCTCTGCCTTTTCTTTTAATTCCTCATAATCATAAAATGAAGTATAATCCAGATCATATATGGACCTTACAGCAATTTCCTTACCTGACAGGCTGGCATAGCCATGTCCTACTTCCGCATATGGATACATCTTCATATCGGTATCTACCGAAAAAACATATAAAAGCTGCTTATTCATATTCCGATCCATATTTCCCATGTAAGATTCATCCTTCAGGGCAAAATAGGAACTGCTGCTGTCCGTAATCAATTTCAATGTAGGAGCATACCTATTCAGTAAAGCATCGGACGTATCATACATCAGTGAGTCAACCAAATTGGCTGTTAAAACATTGTACATAAATACTGTATTTCCATAAGTGACCAGAAGATCATTATCCTCATTAAAAAAATCAAAATCAACTAACGTATCCTTCGATAAATTTTCCATCAATACTATCTGTGATATCATCTTTCCATTGTCACCATCAATAACATAGAACATATCCCCGCTATATACACATATCCTGGAAGATTTCTTTCCAGTTACCATTTTTATCTTATCTGAAGAATTAAGATGTATGTCTATACTTTTCAGATTATCTGAAGAAATATCATACGTAAAAAGCTTTGCATCTTTTTCCTCATCAAAAAAATCTTCTATAATAAAAACGACTTCATCCCGGTCACTCAGTTTTCCGCAGGCACTGATTTCTTTTCCCGAATCTACTTCTATTATTGGAATGTTTTCGATTTCTGTCTCAGAAATATTAAAAACAGCCAGTTCCCGTTCAGTCTCTCCAACCATCACAGAATGATCCTGACTAAAAATGATTGAGTCTGCATCAATATCCTTTTCCAGAAGATCTATTTCCCTAACTTCTTTTTTGGCAGATACATCAATGACATGCAATACAGATGCTGTTCCGAAAAATCCATCATCTTCTATAATATACATATAAACCTTGTTATTCTTCGCAAATAACTCCACCTTTGAAATGTTATTGTTTTCATTCCCGCATGTATAATAATAAATACATTCATCCGAACTTATATCATAAAGCGCAATATCGGTCATTCCGAAACTTCCGCTTTTTTTCAGGCTAACGCACCTGTATACACTATCATTCAATTCAATATACTCAATATCGTTTATTTTCGTGCTTTTGTCATCAGTCACTCCACATCTTGTCATATTCTCATCTGAAGTATTACTGCAAAAAACAGCGCTTCCATTTTCAAGGGTGACAATACGGTTCGCATTTTCACTAAAATAAAATTTTTCTATTGGTGAGGACACTTCCATGACATCAAACTGAAAGATGCTGTTGTTAAGCACCACTTTCTGAAACCATCCTGAAGCTGTTCCTACAAGAAAACTGTCTTCTCCCATTTTCGTAATATTCAAAATATCTGCATCAAAATCTAACTGACCTAAGACAGTACCTGCATTCAAATCTGTCACGATAATCTGATTTCCTAACCAGCCGATCACACTATGAATCATCTCTTCTGAGTTATAAGAAAACTTCTCAAAAGCCAGCCCCATATAGTATTCCTGAAGCGTTGTTATTTTTTCACTTGTATAAAGTAATTGTTCAGATTCAGTATCATAGACCGACAAAAAATATGTATAATAACCCAGTCCGTCCATACCTTGTTTCTGCACATCAGGTACCTCCCGATGAATAACTCCAATATGGGCATCATCAATGAAAATTACTCTTTCCGTCTGAATATCTGACATAAACTTGACCGTATTTTTTTCATAATCATACAGACACAATCCTTTTTCTTCTTTCGAAATCTGTCCATCCCATGAAACACCGACAGCCACTGTGCTTTTCTTTTCATTGATTGAAATATTCAAATCCTCACGATAATTGAATAACTCATCCATCTCATAATATAGTGTAGAATAGATATCAATCTGTGCAACACAGGTACCCGATGACAGATCATATATACCTATATCGTTCTGATCTGAGCAAATGGCAAATGTATCTCCATCCAGACTATAGGAATCAATATTGACATTTCCGGTACTCATAGGAAAAATCCGGATAATTTCATGGGAATCCGCATTGATTATGCAGGCTGCATACTCCATAACCACAAGAAATGTGTCCTCCTTATAAGGAAGAAGCAGCTGAATCTCTGATACATCAACAGAGGGATCATATGAATCTCTGTCTTTGTTGATCATTTCATCCATGCGTTCTGTATCTATTTCCCAAAGTAGTTTTCCTGTTTCCCCTGAAAGAATAAAACCTTCTTTCATATCATTAACCGCATAATAAAATCTTCCATCTTCTGAAAATACACCGTCTGTAATATTACTGACTTCCGATGTATACTCGGGTTCATACTCGATCCATGAGCCGGATTTAAATGAATAAAGAGCACTATTGAGCGCATACAGCTGTTTTGGACTGAGGCAGGCATCTTCACCCTTCGAGATTTCAATTGCTTTTCGAAGTGCTTCTTCTCTGTTTCCCGATTTTAACGCATCGATTGATTTTTCTGACAAATATTCAGCCTGACTTTGCAGCGATTTTTTCCGCTGCAATTCAATCTGCTCTTTCTGATATCCGGAATAGCATCCAAAACCGAAAAGGCACAGAAATACCAGACAAGTCACAGAGAGCGTACGTTTTATAAGATATTCCCGATGTCTCTGTTTTAAACTGTCATATGAGCAGCCCAACATTGCAGCCAGTAATCTTAATATTTCCGAATTTAACTTCTTTAAAGATTCTTTTACATTCTCCCCGCGAACATCCGCTGCAAGCGGTTCGACCGGCACAATAATAGACCTGTTATTTCCATCTTCATCTTCTACATTTTGAACATCTTCACACAATATCCGTGGAAAAGCATCCTCTGGTTCTCCTCTTACAAGCACAGTTAAGACATGCTCTTTACCATGCTTATCGACAAAATATTCCACCTCGCGCTGCACCCATATCGACTCCATAGATTCAGGCGAACAAATCAGAATTAAAAATTCTGAATGATCCAAAGCTTCATATATATTATCGGTAAGATTTGACGATAAGGGCAGTTCTTCTTTATCACGAAAGATTCTTGATATTTTTTTACGTCCGGTAAACTGCCGTACTACTCGGGGAATATGATAATGTTCCAGCTTTTTATGCAAAGCTTCAGCAATGAGCGAATCCGGTTCGCAATGCCTGTAACTGATAAATGCATCGTATTTTACTTCATTATCCATGATTTTCTTCACATCCATAACTTTATAATGTCTATTTTACCCTTATTCCAGATTCCGTCAATATAACACTCTCTTGCAAGACCGGTGGTTTTATA
>JAEDJV010000054.1 GCA_016296165.1 Oscillospiraceae bacterium
TTATCCTCATATCTTTTTCCCATCGGAACCTGAAACAGTCAGCATTTTTAGCCGAAAATGCATGGAATACAGGGAAAAAATAAGTTGATATAACATTAGTCTTACTAATGTTATATTGTAACTTAGGAACTTTCACCATAAGTAATAAGATTACAGTTGTAATATTTCCAGTGATCATCTTCGTTGTCAACAGAAAACAGGTCATTTTCGTATGCCATAAAATTATCCCATACTGTTACGGAGCAGTCCCATGAATTAAGAAAATACATTTTCTTTCCGGTAGCTCCGGTTGAAGTATCCATATATACTTTGTTTCCGTATACAAGGGCATTTTGTCCCCAGCCGTCCACTACCTGATTCTGTTCAAAAGCCCTCAGGATCTTTTCACATCCGTTTCGGTATCCGACGTTGTTTCTCAGAGTGCAGTTATTACCTTTTATATTAACAAAACTCTTTGAAGAGTTCTCACCGCTCATTCCTGTACCGTCAAATATACAGTTTTCGATTACTGTACCTATGGTGTATTCTTTGACATCGATATGTTCTGCAGTAACATTCGGACCGAGTTTGCAGCTACGGACAGTATTGTAATGACAGTCAAATCCATATCCGGTTGTACTTTTCGCACTGCCTATATAAATTGCTTCTCCGTATCCGGGAGAGACTACACCTGTATCATGTACATAACAGTTTTCGGCAAGGCAGTATGAACTGTTATCCCGGAAATGTATGCCTTCAGAACCGATATTATATACTTCACATCCTGTTATTTTAGTGTGGTTTGAGTTATCGAGTATAATACCTTTCTGTGCATTTGTAATCTTAAGGTTTCTTATCTCCCACCAGTCACCGGTTACAGTGAGGACATAGCTGGAACTGGTTGATGAACCTGACAGAACAGCGGGGTTATCCGGATTTTCAGAACGAATTATTATCGGGTTATTTTCAAGGCCTTCACCGGAACCGGTAAACATACGTCCTTTCGGGGTTGAACCGGTGTATATGTATTCTCCTTCGGCAAGAACTATCTCGTCACCGGCTTTTGCGTTTTCAAGGGCAGATTTCAGTTCTTCAGTATTGGTTACATGGATTACATTAGTTTCAGACACGGCGTTTATCAGCTTTTCCTTTATAAGGCATAAATCAGGGATGTTCAGAACATTGTCATTTGATAAATCACCAGCAAGAGGGTTCTTTAATGCTGTATCCGTTATATCGGCCATATTAAGCAGCCATTTCTGAAGAAGCAGAGCATCGGTCGTATTTACCTGTCCGTCAGAATTTATATCACCTGGGATAAATCCGGCAGATTCGCTGTAACATATTTCCGGTGCAGTCATAACAGCTGAAATATTATGTATTCCGGCTGTTGCAAAAGTTATTGTCAAAAAAACTGAAAGAGATTTACTGATTCGCATTTTATCCACTCCGTTTCACTGTTGTTACTTTTTATTATACATCAATCCAATCTGATAATCAACGGAATTGTGAAATAAGTGCCAAAAAGCAGTCTTATTAATGGCAGATACAACAGAAATAAAAACTATTGAATTTTGAATGAATATATGTTATATACGTTCATTCAATAAAATATTAATTTAAAAATGCGAACGCAAAAACGAACGCAAAAACGAACGCAAAAAAATACGTTCATTTTTGCGTTCGTTTTTTGAACGGAAAATAAATGGTGATTACTGTAAATGTTATTGACAGAGAAAATATGTAATAACAGTATTCCATTGTTTTTGTATAACACTGTATTGACATTGTTAGTACAAAATAGTATAATATAAGCAAAGAAACCACTTTATCAAAAGGAGCTGATTTTTATGCCTATGACTACTGCAACAATACGAATGGATTCTGAGCTGAAGGCTCAGTTGCAGACGTTAATGTCAGAGCTTGGTCTGGATATGAGCACTTTTTTTATTATGTCAGCAAAACAAGCAGTAAGAGAACAGGGAATTCCTTTTAAAATTACAATGGATGTTCCTAACGCTGAAACGCTTAAAGCAATTCATGATGCTGAAAATGGTATAGGATTAAGCAAAGGATTTATTTCGGTTGAAGAACTGACAGAGGAGCTTAATGCTGACGATTAAATATCAGACAGCACTGAACATAAACAGAAAAGAAAAATTGTCTCACGTTTCTGCACGGGATTGTCCCTTTTGCAGCATATATCAAAGTGATATAATAATAACGAAGACAATCATATTTACACAAACAGGTGGAACTCCTGTGCAGTCACGCTACCGTTATAGTCGGATGAGTAATTTCGCAGATCATCTACGAGCGATGGAGGATTTGCACAGTACAGAAACCAGGTGTTTTTCTGTATTTACTATAAATATCGCTCCATATATCCATTCCGGGTATATGGAGTTTTTATTTTGAAATGAGGTTTATTTGATGAAAGTTCTGATTACAGGAGGTTCCGGAAGCGGAAAATCTCTTCTGGCTGAGGAAATCAGTGTCAGACTGAAAAAAGATATTCTTTACTATTTTGCTACCATGAAGATTTGGGATGATGAATGCAGAAGCAGAGTTGCAAAACATCGCAGACAACGTGAAGGAAAGGGATTTACAACAGTTGAAGTCCCGGAAAATCTCGCCGGATGTACTGAAAAAACCGAGTCTTCTCAGACTGTTCTGCTCGAATGCATGAGCAACCTTGTGGCTAACGAACAGTTCGAAGGTGCAGGAAGCCGGACAGTAACTGAAATAATGAAGGGCATTGAATACCTTTTTGACAAAATGGATTCAGTAGTGATAGTAACAAATGAGGTTTTTGAAGACGGGATGAATTATAATGATGATATGAAAAAATATATAGAAAATCTTGGGGAAATAAATTGCCTGATCGCTGAAAAGTCTGATATCGTGATAGAAGTATCAGCAGGAAATACTTTAATATACAAGGGAAGTGAAATATATAATGAGATCTCTGGCTGATTCATTTCTGATAGCTTTATCGATGTACAGTATCCTTCCTGTAAAAAATCTTAACTGGACGGAAAAGAACATGAGATATGCAATGGCTTTTTTTCCTCTTGTTGGGCTGTCCGAAGGTGCTGCTCTGTACCTTGTTTACAAATTATGTTCCGCGCTTGGTATCGGTTCTGTTTTGTATTCTGCACTCAGTATTTTTTCACTGATTTTTGTTACTGGCGGGATACATCTGGATGGATTTTGCGATACAGCCGATGCACTTTTTTCAAGGCGTCCGACTGAACAGAAACTTAAGATATTAAAAGATCCGAACTGCGGACCGTTTGCAGTTTTCAGCGTTATTCTTGTAATTATGATTGCAGCAGCTTCTTTCACAGAAATATACACCAGAGAGGCTCAGAGCTATATCCTGCTGTTCACCTTTGGTATGTTCATAACCCGTACACTTAGCGGTTTTTCAGTAGTTACTTTGAAAAGTACGCAGACAAGCTCTCTTGCAAAGATATTCGGGGAAAATGCCGGACGGTCTGTAAGATATATTCTTATTGCGGAGATGGTACTGGCGTCAGTTCTCACGATTGTAAAATTCGGCGTGATGGGAATAATTGAACTTGTCCTTTCTGCACTTGTGTTTTTATATTATTATTTTATGCAGAAGAAACAGTTCGGAGGCATTACCGGAGATCTTGCAGGATTTTTCCTTGTACTGAATGAAACAGTATGGTTTCTGTCAGCAGCGTTGTTTGGAGGTGTTCTGATTTGATTTTTATTTTCGGAGGCTATGCACAGGGAAAGTTAAATTTTGCTTTAAAGAAATACGAACTGGATTACAGCGATGTTTTTGACGCACAACAAAATGAATTTTCCGGGTACGGAGGAGAGAGGATAATAAATCATTTTGAGTATATGATAAAAAAATGGCTTGAATATGATGAGGATCCGTTTATAAAAACAGAGGAAATCCTTGATGTGCTGAATTCGTGTGTGATTATTTCTCAGGAAGTCGGCTGCGGTCTTGTGCCGGTTGATGAGGAAGAACGCAGATTCCGTGAAGCTGTCGGAAGAGCAAACTGCGTGATCTCGGAAAAGGCTGATACTGTGTACAGAGTGTGCTGTGGCCTTGGACTTAAACTGAAAGGCGGTGATTCCTGATGTGGTTTCTTGTTTCGGCAGTATCGGGAATCATTCTTGATATATTATTCGGTGATCCGGACCGGATTCTTCATCCCGTTGTGCTTATCGGTAAACTTATATCAGCCTTGGAGAAGTTTCTTCGCAGAGTTTTCCCTGAAACCCCTGAGGGAATGAAAAAAGCAGGACTTGTAATCGCGATTGTTGTACCTGCAGTGAGCTTTATCGTTCCTGCAGTACTCCTGTATGCTGCATATAAGATAAATTTCTGGCTGTGGTTTGCACTGAACACATTCTGGTCATTCCAGATACCTGCTTCACGATGCCTTGCAAAAGAAAGCCGGAAAGTTTATGACAGGCTTGAGAAAAATGACCTGCAGGGGGCAAGAAAGCAGCTGTCCTTCCTTGTCGGACGGGAGACTTCGGAACTTTCGGAGACAGAAGTAATAAATGCGGCTGTGGAAACTGTTGCTGAAAACACTTCTGACGGAGTAACTGCCCCGGTATTGTTTATGTTTTTCGGCGGTACTCCTCTTGGATTTTTCTATAAGGCAGTTAATACACTTGATTCCATGATAGGATATAGAAATGAAAAGTACGAATATTTTGGAAAGTATTCGGCGAAACTTGATGATATCATGAATTTTGTCCCTTCAAGAATATGTGGACTGTTAATGGTTGTTTCATCGTTTATATGCAGTGAAAATCACAGAGAAGCCTGGCACATTTTCAGACGTGACAGGAAAAATCATCTGTCTCCAAATTCTGCACAGACTGAATCAGTAGCTGCCGGTGCTCTTGGAATTCAGCTGGGAGGACCTCATGTTTATTTCGGCAAGGTAGTGGACAAGCCTTTCATAGGTGATAAAACGAGAGAATCACAGCCGGATGATATACTCAGGATGAACAGAATAATGTTTGTTACTGCATTTCTCAGTTTCATCGTACCGTTTTCTGTATGGTTGACAATACTCAGCATAATGTAAAAGGAGAGAAAAAATATGCACAGTCATGGCGGCGACATATATTCCTATGCCGAGAGAACAGGCAGTTCGGTTATATATGATTTTTCAGCAAATATAAATCCTTTCGGAGTATCAGACGGAGTCCGTAAGGCGATTGCAGGTTCTGTTGATAAGATTTCCAGCTATCCGGATCCTCAAAACCGCGAACTTACAGCGGCAATAAGCAAATATCATGGGATAAGTGAAAAATATATCGTGTGCGGTAACGGAGGAGCTGATATTATTTACAGGACGGTAATGGCTGTGCGTCCTGAAAAATCCCTTGTTATAGCCCCTACATTCACAGAATATTATGAAGCTCTGAGTCAGAACTGCAAAAATCTTGTGACATACAGTCTTCCGCATCCTTTTGTAATTGATGAAGGATTTACGGATGAGATAGGCATAAACAACTATGACCTGATAGTGCTCTGCAATCCTAACAATCCCACAGGTACTCTTACAGAGAAGGACATGATATGCAGGATAGCTGAAACAGCAAAAAAGAAAAATACAAAGATAATTCTTGATGAGTGTTTTTTTGACATGACGGAACTGAACAGCGAAAAGAATTCCATGATATCACTCTGTGAACAGTACCCTAATCTGATAATAATAAAATCAATGACAAAGATGTATGCTCTTCCGGGAATAAGGCTAGGATACGGAATATGCTCTGATAAGGACCTGACTGAAAAGATACGGGAATGCGGTCAGCCCTGGCCGGTAAATATTCCGGCATCCGAAGCAGGAATAGCTGCTCTGAAGGATGAGGGTTACAGAAAAGAGTTTATAGAGTACGTTGAGGAAGAAAGAATATTCATGTACAGTGAACTATGTAAACTTGGTTTTGAGGTATGGAAGCCTTCTGCAAACTTTGTTTTCTTCAGAGCTCCGGGAATGAGAAATCTTGATTCCAGACTTGCAAAGTACAGTATTATGATTCGTCACTGCGACAACTATCCGGGACTTGATGAGGAATACTACCGGATATGCGTCAGGATGAGAAGCGAAAATCTTTTCCTCCTCAAATGCCTTGAGAAAATTGTAAATGAAAACAAACATGAGAAAAAATCTGCTAAGTCTCTTATGGTTACCGGAACAATGTCAAACTCAGGAAAAAGTTTTGTTACAGCAGGTCTCTGCAGAATCTTTATGCAGGACGGACATAAAACAGCACCTTTTAAAGCTCAGAACATGGCTCTTAATTCATATATCACAAAAGATGGTCTTGAGATGGGCAGGGCACAGGTGATGCAGGCAGAGGCAGCAGGAATCGAGCCGGATGTCAGAATGAATCCTGTTCTTCTGAAACCTACAAGTGACAAGGGTTCACAGGTTATTGTATGCGGCGAAGTTCTTGAAACTATGGATGCAAAAAAATATTACTCAAGAAAACATGATATGATTCCGCACGTTATGAATGCCTATAATTCACTAGCAGATGAAAATGAAATCATCGTCCTTGAGGGAGCAGGAAGTCCGGCAGAAATAAATCTTAAAGATGCTGATATAGTAAACATGGGAATGGCAAAGATGTCAGGTTCACCTGTGATTATTGTGGGTGACATAGACAGAGGCGGTGTTTTTGCATCAGTTTACGGTACATGGGCACTTATGGACGATGATGAAAAAAAGATGCTCAAGGGGATAATAATAAACAAATTCCGGGGTGACATATCGATTCTTGAACCGGGACTAAAAATGCTTGAAGAACTGACCGGTCTTCCGGTTCTTGGAGTTATTCCCTATACAGAAATTGATATTGATGATGAGGACAGCCTGTCGGAAAAATTAAACCGGAACAGTATAAAATCAGGTTCACTTGTAGATATAGCAGTTATAAAACTTCCGAGAATCTCAAATTTTACAGATTTTGATGTGTTCTCAAGAATTGACAGAGTGTCCCTGCGGTATATTTCAGATGTAAGAGAATTCGGAAATCCTGATATGATAATAATACCAGGGACTAAGAGTACTATGTCTGATCTTCAGTGGATGCGCCAGAACGGAATAGAAGCTAAAATTCTTCAGCATCAGAAAAAAGGCGGTCTGGTTGCCGGAATCTGCGGAGGATATCAGATGCTTGGAAAAAAACTCTGTGACCCGGAGAATATAGAATCAGGCGGTGAAATGAGAGGCATGGAACTTCTTGATGTAACAACCGAATTTAAACCGCATAAGCACAGAAGCCGGGTAACCGGTGAGATATGTTCAGATAAAATAACCGGAATATCAGGCGAAAAGTGCAGCGGTTATGAGATACACATGGGTCAAACAAGCGGAGATGCAGTTCCGTTTGTCAGGTTGGAAAACGGCGAAATAAACGGCCATATAAATTCCGACGGAACCGTTTTCGGAACATATCTGCATGGTTTCTTTGATTCGTATGATATTGCAGGAAAAATAATTAGTGTCGTTACCGGGAAAAAAGGAGAAAATACTGATTCTATAAATAAATTTGACCCTGTAAAATACAAGGAAATGCAGTATGATAAACTTGCTGACTGTATCAGAAAAAATCTTGATATTGATAAAGTTTATGAAATTATTGAGAGAGGCATCTGATGGAGAAACTCAGAGAAGGCTATACAACCGGGACATGTATGACTGGTGCGGCGCTTGCTTCTGCGATATGGCAGATGACCGGCAAATGTCCTGAAAAAGTTCAGGTTGATATACCGGCCGGAAAAACATTAATTCTGCCTGTTATAGAATACAGTGATTATGAATGCGGAATAAAAAAAGACGCAGGTGATGATCCTGATGTAACAGACGGATATATCATAAAAGTAAAAACAAAGATATACAGTTATGAAGGAGAAATTGTTTTCAAATCCGGAGAGGGAGTAGGAACCGTAACAAGAAAAGGACTGAAGTTACCCCCTGGTGAACCGGCCATAAATCCGGTTCCAAGAGAAATGACAAGGGATACCCTTAGAAAACATATTGGAAACAAAGCTGCTGAAGTATATGTTTCAGTCCCCGGAGGAAGGGAAATTGCTGATAAAACCTTTAATCCCAGATTAGGTATAACCGGCGGAATCTCCATTCTGGGAACAACAGGTATCGTCAGACCAATGAGTGAAGAGGCGGTAAAGGAATCCCTGATACAGGAACTTTCAATGTGCAGGGCTGAATATGGATCAAAAGCAGCTTTCGTTACAGGATATTCAGGAGAAGAGGTACTGAAAAAAATTAAGCCGGATATGAAAGGCATAGTTCTCTGCAGCAACTATCTTGGATTTCTTCTTGATGAGGCGCTTAGACTCGAATTTACGGATATACTCATTGCCGGGGGAACCGGAAAACTTGTAAAACCTGCCGCTGATATTATGTACCTGCACAGTCATTCTGCAGGTGCACAGCGTGAAATATTATGCACACACGCTGCACTTCTCGGGGTGCCATCAGAGGTAATAAGAAAAATTTACGACTGTGTAACTACAAGGGAAATGTGCAGAATATTAAAGGAAAATAATGTTTTCCAGGATGTGATGGTATCTGTGGTAAGGGCAGCGCTGAAAAACTGTGTTTCAAGGACACAGGGGAAAATCAATATAGCGTACATGCTTACTGACGAAAACAATGAACCAATGGTATCTTCGGAAAACCTTGAAGATATGCTGATGAAATGGAGCTGAATTAATGCACGAACTTATAATCATAGGCGGAGGAAGCGGAAATTCAGATTATATTCTTCCGGTCGCCGTTAAAGAGGCGGAAAATGCAGACTGTGTTATTGCTTCAGAAAGATTTTTAAATCTTCTGAAATGCAGGAGAACACTTCCACTTAAGGATATTGAAAAACTGCTCGAAGATCTTCCCAGGATACTGGAAAAGGAAAGAGTGGCAGTTATTGTATCGGGTGATCCTCTTCTGTACAGTCTGTGCAGAACTATAAGGGAAAGATATCCTCAGATGGAGTTAAGAGTTGTTCCGGGGATAGGATCACTACAGATACTTGGATGTGAATTCGGAATTACCATGGAAGATGCACTGATATACAGTATCCACGGAAGAGATTATACTGATGGAAAAATAGCATATGCAGTTTCTGAAAATAAAGAAGTATTTTTCCTGTGTTCATCAGCTGCAGGACCGGTTGAGATATCAAAGGCACTCTTAAAATACGGACTTGATGACTGTGAAATGTTTGTCGGAGCGAATCTTACTTATGAAACCCAGAAGCTTTTTAAGGGAAAACCGGCTGATTTTATTAACGGCAGCAATCCCGGGCTATGTGTTGCCGCAGTAAGAAATAAAACCGGAAACAAATACATTTATCCTGCACTTCTTCCGGATAAGGCATTTTTCAGAAACAGTTCGCCTATGACCAAAGAGGAAGTCAGAGCAGTAATAATCAGTAAACTTCGTCTGAAACCTGACAGCATTGTATGGGATATCGGTGCGGGTACCGGGAGCGTTTCTGTTGAATGTTCAAGATTCTGCAGATACGGTGAGGTTTACTCGATTGAGTATAAATCTTCTGCCATAGATGCACTTGAAAAAAACAAGGAACTGTTTTCGCTCGGTAATATGAATATTATTGAAGGAAGAGCCGAAGACATTGCCGGAGATCTTCCTGAACCGGATATAGTTTTTATCGGAGGAAGCGGAAAAAAACTTAATCAGATTATGGACCTCCTGAAGACTGGAAAAAGAAAAAGAATAGTACTGAGTGCAGTAACTGTTGAAACTCAGAACGAAGCATTCAGATTATTTTCAGAAATGCCTGAATTTGATATGGTTCAGGTCAGCATTTGCGGGATAAAAAAACTTGGGAGTTACACTGTTCCTGAAAACAATAATCCGGTAACGATATATTCCTGCGTTACAAAGGAGGAGAGTCAAAATGAATAAGGGAAGATTTTTCGCTGTGGGTGTGGGTGCCGGCGATCCTCTTGATATGACAGTCAGAGCGGTAAGAACCCTTGAAAATTCTGACGCTGTTGTTTTTCCGGTGAAGAATCCCGGAGAATCATCGGTTGCGTATGATATAGCCTTAGCCGGTGCGGATATATCAGGAAAAGAAAAAATAGAAGTGGTTTTTCCCATGAAGTCTGTTTCTGATTACAGGGAGTATCTTAATGATGAAAAACTGCACAGAATTTTCGAACACCTTGACAAAGGTCATGATGTATCGGTTGTAACACTTGGAGATATTTCTGTATATTCCACAGCGGAATATCTGAGGGAATATATTGAAGAAAAGGGATATGATACATATATCTGTGCGGGTATTTCTTCATTCAGCGCGGCGGCTGCAAAGGCGAAAATATCTCTGTGTGAAAACAGGGAATCATTTTCCGTTGTGCCTGCTGTAAGTGATAAGGAAGAACTGATGAAAAAGCTTTCTGATTTTGATACACTTGTAATTATGAAAGCCGGAAGTTCACTTGAATGGATTGTACCGGTTCTGAAGGAAAACGGACTCTATGACAGAGCATTAATGTTCTGCAATGTAAACATGAGTGATGAATATATCGGACCTGTTACAACTGACAGGAAGAGTTATTTTACAACTATTATTATTAAGCGCGGAGGTAATTTATAATGGTTTATTTTGTTGGTGCAGGCGCAGGTGATCCTGAACTTCTTACAATAAAGGGCAAGAGACTCATAGATAATGCGGATGTTGTTATCTATGCCGGTTCCCTTGTTAATCCTGAAGTACTGAAAGACGTGAAAAAAGACTGTGCGGTTTATGACAGTGCTGGGATGAATCTCGAAGAAGTTATTGAAGTAATGAAAGAGGCTGAGGCTGAGGGAAAGACTACTGTCAGGGTTCATACCGGTGATTCCTCAATATACGGCGCAATAAGAGAACAGCTGGATGCGCTGGACAAACTGAACATTGAGCATGAAGTTGTTCCGGGTGTAAGCTCATTTCTTGCAGCCGCTGCAGCTATGCAGAAGGAATATACTCTGCCGGATGTAACACAGACAGTTATACTGACAAGAATGGAAGGCAGAACGCCTGTGCCGGAAAGAGAAAGTATAGAAGAACTGGCAAAACACAGGGCAACTATGGTACTCTTCCTTTCAGTCGGGATGATAGATGAACTTGTAATGAAACTGAAAACTTCATATCCGGAAACCACTCCGGTTGCTGTTGTTTACAAGGCAAGCTGGCCTGATCAGAAAATAATCTACGGTACACTCTCTGATATTGCAGCAAAGGTTAAAGAAGCGGGGATAAAGAAAACCGCACTTGTTACAGTCGGTGATTTTCTTGGAAATGAATACGAGCTGTCAAAACTGTATGATAAAACATTTACCCACGAATACAGACAGGGGATATCCGAATGAAAACCGCATGTTTCTATCTGACTGAACAGGGAAGAAAAACAGCGGAAAAAATATGTGATGTCACAGGCGGAGTGCTTTGCGGAAAGGAAAATTTCAGAGATAAGGTAAGAGAGTGCTTTGATTTGTATGAGGTTCTTGTTTTTGTGATGGCGTCAGGTATAGTGATAAGGACGATTGCGCCTCTGATAAAGAGCAAGACGACTGATCCGGCAGTTATACTGGTTTCTCAGGACGGACGTTATGTCATAAGCCTTTTGTCAGGGCATCTCGGCGGTGCCAATGAAGAAACAAAAAGGATAGCAGAATTAATTGGTGCTCAGGCTGTGATTACAACAGCTACTGATGTCCAGAACGTCGTTTCATTTGATGTGTTTGCAAAGAAAAATAAACTGATAATTGAAAACATAGATAATCTGAAATATATAAGCAGCTCACTGCTTGACGGAATCAGTATCGATCTCATTTCTGATATCCGGATAACAGGAGTACCGGAATATATCAATGTTTCCGGAAAATCAGAAAATGAATACGCTGTATGTATTTCTGACAGGATTACAGATGATGCTTTTCATAAAAAAGTGCTTTTTTTAAGACCGAAGGATATTGTTATCGGTATAGGCTGCAAAAGGAACATTTCATCAGATTATCTTGACAGCTGTTTTCAGAATTTTCTTGAAACCAACCGTCTTAGTCTTCATTCGGTAAGGTGTATTTCAACTATAGAACTGAAGAAGAACGAGCCGGCGTTACTCGAACTGTGCAGGAAATATGGTCTGGAACTGAGAATTGCTGATCTGAAGGATATTGAGAAACATGCGTCCGGTTTTGATCAGTCTGAATTTGTAATGAAGGTTACAGGAGTCCCGTCCGTTGCGGAGGGAAGTGCATTTGTAATTTCAGAAAATGGAGAGAAGATTCAGGGAAAAACAAAATTCAGCGGTGTTACTATGGCAGCATACAGAATAAGTCTGCCGGATTTGGAAATGGAGAGTTAGCATGGATAAAATAATTTATGTTGTCGGATTTGGTCCCGGAGACAAGCAGTTTATGACAATGCAGGCTGTTGAAATTATTGAACAGGCGGATCTGATTGTGGGTTACACCACATATACTGATATTCTGAAAGCACAGTTTCCGGATAAAAAATATCTTTCAACACCTATGAGAAAGGAAACTGACAGATGCCGTCTGGCAGTTGAAAAGGCACTCGAAGGAAATACAGTAGCTATGGTTTCCAGCGGAGACAGTGGTATATACGGTATGGCGGGCATAATGCTTGAGATTACAGATGAGATGCAGGCAGATGTGGAGATAGTGACGGTTCCGGGAATCACAGCAGCAAGTACGGCGGCCTCAGTTCTGGGGGCACCGCTGATGCACGACCTTTCACTTATCAGTCTTAGTGACCTTATGACTCCGCTTGAACTTATCTTCAAAAGAGTAGATGCTGCTGCATCAGCGGATTTTGTAATAAGTCTTTACAATCCAAAATCAAGAAAACGGGTTGATTATCTTGAAAAAGCTGCTGATATAATTATGAAATACAGAGACAAAGGTACTCCTGTTGGTATTGTCAGAAATGCCGGCAGACCTGACCAGAAAGCATGGCTTACTACACTTTCTGAACTGAAAAATGAACCGGTAGATATGTTCTGTGTTGTGATTATAGGAAATTCACAGACATATGTAAAAAATAACAGGATGATTACTCCGCGGGGTTATAAAATAAATGAGCAGTAAACTGAAAATTGCAGTAATAGCCGGGACGAGTGAAGCAACTGAGCTGATAAATCTTATTTCAGACCGGTTCGATGTTACGGCTTTTACCGCCACCTCATATGGCAGCAGTATTCTTGGAAACAGTAACTGCCGCATAATTCAGGGCAGACTTGATGAAACAGGATTTGCGGAAGTACTGCCGGAATTTGATGCGATCGCTGATATGTCACATCCGTTTGCAGAAATTGTGTCAGATACCGTAAAAAAAGTATGCAGAGAGAATAATCTGCCGTATTTCAGGGGCGGAAGGGAAACCGTTTTCTATGACTATGACAGGATTTTATATGTAAATTCGAAGGAAGAAGCTGCAGAGCTTCTGAAGTCTTCGGAAGGTAATATTTTTCTTACAACCGGAGTTAAAACATTAAAGTTTTACGAAACGGAACTTTATCCGGATGTCAGCAGAATATGGGCAAGGGTTCTCGATAGTGAGGAGTCAAGGAGAATGTGTGCTGATTCTGCGGTAAACATTATTTATTCAAAACTTCCGGTACCGGAAGAGGAAACTGACAGAATTATGAGGGAAAATAATATTCGTATTCTTGTGACCAAGGACAGCGGAGTGCGGGGCGGACTTCCTGAAAAAATAGAAACGGCCAGAAAATATAATGCCGAAGTGATAATAATAAAATCTCCGGAAAACGGGATAAGCAACACGCCGGAAAAAATTCTTGAGCAGCTTTTAAAACTTTGACGAGGAGTTGGACGAAATGTTAAAAAAGTTACTGAGCCAGATTACTGAACCGGATAAAAAGGCGATGGAAAGGGCACAAATAAAGTGGGATAATATTGCGAAACCGCTGAGAAGCCTCGGCCGCCTTGAAGATATGATAATTCAGCTTGCCGGTATAACAGGTTCTGAAAACATTGAACCGAGAAAAAAAGCAGTACTTATTTTCTGTGCTGATAACGGAATTGTAGAGGAGGGTGTTACCCAGACTTCAAATGAAGTAACAGCAGCCGTTACAGAAAACTTTACAAAGGGGATAGCATCGATAAATTCTCTTTCACGTGTATGCGGTGCAGATGTTTTTCCGATAGATATCGGCATAGCACGGGATATGAACTGCAAAGGATTAACCGACAGAAAGATAGCCTATGGAACCGGTAATTTTCTGAAAGGACCTGCCATGACACGCGAACAGGCCAAAGAGGCAATACTTACAGGAATAAGGCTTGTGGAGGAAAAGAAGAATGAGTGTTACAACCTTATTATAACCGGTGAGATGGGCATAGGAAATACAACTACCTCGAGTGCGGTTATATCAGTTCTGACAGATTCCGATCCTTCGGAGGTATCAGGAAGAGGAGCCGGACTTACAAGTGAGGGACTTGAACATAAGATTCAGGTGATAAGAGAAGGAATTGCTCTTCACAAGCCGGATAAAAATGATATTATTGATGTGCTTTCAAAAGTAGGCGGTTTTGATATATGCGGTATGGCAGGGGCATTTTTAGGAGGAGCCATATATCATGTACCTGTTCTTATAGACGGATTTATTTCTGCGGCAGCAGCAAACTGTGCAGTAAGACTTGCACCGCTGTGTGCGGAATACATCTACGCAACTCATGTGTCAGCCGAACCTGCCGGCAGAATGGCACTTGAAGCTATCGGAAAAAAAGCATATCTTGAGTGCGGCATGTGTCTTGGTGAGGGAACCGGAGCCGTTATAGGTGCAAAACTCTTTGATTTTGCGCTTGCAGCATATAACGAAATAATAGTTTTTGATGATGTCGAATTTGAAAGATACGAACTTCTTAAGTAAGGGTGATAAAATGAATTCCGAAAGAATAATGCAGCCTATGGATATAGAAAAAAAGAGCTTTGAGATTATCGAAAGTCATATTTCAGATATCTTTATTCCTGATGACAGAAAAGATATCGTGAAGAGGGTTATTCATACAACTGCTGATTTTGACTACATTGAAAATCTGAAGTTTTCAGATGACAGTATTTCTTCTGCTCTTAAGGCTTTAAAAGACGGTGTTACAATAGTAACTGATACAAATATGGCATACTCAGGTATAAATAAAACTGCG
>JAEDJV010000055.1 GCA_016296165.1 Oscillospiraceae bacterium
GTTTCCCTTGCAGGTATGTTTTTTGCAAGAGGTATGACAACTATAGTAAACTCAACACAGTTCAATGTTGCCAATGAGCAGTTCCTTAAACTTAAAAATACAAGAATAACGATTCCCGGAATTGGTTCATATACAAAGTCAGGAAAGTTTGTTCCGTCTTACATCGAAATTGGTGTAGTAATTGCACTGCTTGTCGTTATTATCCTCTTTATCTTCTTAAAATGGTTTAAACTCGGACGTGGATTCTATGCTATCGGTGGAAACAGTCAGAGTGCAAATATGCTTGGTATCAACGTAAAAAGAACGAAATTTTCAGCATACGTTATCTGTGGTTTACTTGCTGGTATAGGCGGTTTTGTATACTTCATGCACGTTGGATCGGGTTCGCCTTCTCATGCCAGCGGTGCCGAAATGAACGCTATCGCTTCATCAATCATCGGCGGAACAATGCTAACAGGCGGATCCGGTAATATTATCGGTACCTTATTCGGTGTTCTTTCACTCAGTACCATTAAGAACATTGTATCCTCACTCGGTCTTGATGATGCATGGTGGACAAATATTACTGTTGCAGGTATGATTTGTCTCTTCATTGTAATTCAGAGTGTAGTACTTTCAAGAAAAAATAATGTAAAACACTAATAAAACTGACAGGAGAAATTATTATGAGTACAAATTCATTCAGAAACTGTCTTGGCATCGAATTTGGTTCCACACGAATCAAGTCCGTACTCATAGACAACGAATTCAACCCTGTTGCAAGCGGCGATTATACATGGAAAAGCAGCTATACAAATAAAATATGGACTTATTCTCTTGATGAAGTTTGGAAGGGACTTAAAGCTTCCCTATCCTCACTTGATCTTTCCGGTGTAGATGCTGTCGGTATCTCAGCTATGATGCATGGCTATCTCGCCTTTGACAAAGACTGGAATCTTCTTGTCCCTTTCCGCACATGGCAGAATACAATCACAGGAAAAGCCTCTGCGGAGCTTACAGAATTGTTTAATTTCAATATTCCTCAGAGATGGAGCATAGCTCATCTTTATCAGGCTGTTTTGAACAACGAAGATCATATTCCGCAACTCGCCCACATAACTACTCTTGCAGGATATGTTCACTATATGCTCACCGGAGTAAACGCAGTCGGAATTGGTGAAGCATCAGGAATATTCCCTGTAAACAGCGAGATTCTTGACTATGACCAGAATATGCTCGACAAGTTTGACAAACTTATGTCTGACAAAAACTGCAGTATAAAAATAAGAGAAGTTCTCCCTAAAGTGCTTGTAGCCGGTGAAAATGCCGGACACCTTACTGATAAAGGCGCAGCTCTTCTTGACAATAAACTTACCGCAGGAATACCATTTGCTCCGGCTGAAGGTGATGCCGGTACAGGCATGACAGCAACAAATGCAGTCGCACCAAGGACAGGTAACGTTTCTGCTGGCACTTCAATATTCTCTATGATTGTACTTGAAAAGAACTTAAGTAAAGTATATCCGGAGATTGATATGGTTACAACACCAACCGGAAAACCAGTAGCAATGGTTCATTGCAACAACTGCACCAATGATATGAATGCCTGGGTTAGTATCTTTAAAGAGCTTACAGAACTGGTAACCGGAAATCCGGCTGATGACAGTATCTACAGAAAACTCTATGAAAAGAGTCTTGAGGGAAATACTGACTGTGGCGGCGTTACAGTATATAACTATCTTGCAGGTGAAAGTGTAACTCATCTTGACGAAGGAAGACCGATGGTTATCAGAAACGCAGAAAGCAGTTTTACACTGGCAAACTTCATACGTTCAATGCTCTACTCAACAATATCAACACTTAAGATTGGTATGGATCTTCTTTCAGAAGAAGGAGTAAAGATTGATTCTGTTACAGGACATGGAGGATTATTCAAAACTCCGGTTGTCGGTCAGAAGTATCTGGCTGCAGCTCTAAATGCACCCGTTTCTGTAATGAAAACTGCCGGAGAAGGCGGTCCTTATGGAATGGCTCTTCTGGTCGCTTATATGCTTAGAGAAAACAAAGATCTTTCTCTTGACAGTTTTCTGTCAGAAAAAGTATTTAATAAAGCTGAAATAACCGTAATGCAGCCTGATCCAAACGATGTTGAAGGATTTAACAAATATATTGACACATATAAAAGCGGTCTTGGAGCTGAAGAAGCCGCAGTAAAATTAATATAAAGGAGTAAAGTAAAATGAAAAAGTACGAATTTTGGTTTGTTGTAGGTTCTCAGCTTCTTTACGGAGAAGAAGTACTCAAAACTGTTGCACAGAGAGCAGAGGAGATGGCTTCTTTACTGTCAGAAAAACTTCCTTATCCTGTGGTCTATAAGGTAACTGCAAAAAGCAGCGACGAAATTTCAGATACAATCAAAGAAGCTAATTATAACGATAACTGTGCAGGTATTATTACATGGTGCCACACATTCTCACCAAGTAAGATGTGGATTAATGGTTTAGCTAATCTGCAAAAACCATGGTGCCACTTTGCTACACAGTATAACCGTGAAATTCCTAACGAAGAAATTGATATGGATTTCATGAATCTCAATCAGGCCGCTCACGGTGATCGCGAACATGGATTCATTGGAGCAAGACTTCGCAGTTCAAGAAAAATCATTGCAGGTTACTGGAAAGATGAAGATGTTCATGAACGCTTAGGCAAATGGATGAGAACAGCAGTTGGTGCTGCATTCTCAAAAGAAATGAGAGTAATGCGTTTTGGTGACAATATGCGTGATGTAGCTGTTACCGAAGGTGACAAAGTTGAAGCTCAGAAAAAATTTGGCTGGCAGGTAAATACATGGGCTGTAGGTGATCTTGTAAGTGAAATGTCAAAGGTAACCGAAAGTGAAATAGATGCTCTCATGGAAGAATATAAAGCTTCATATGATATCGCTACTGACAACATAGATGCAATTAGATATCAGGCTAAAGAAGAAATAGCTATGGAAAAACTTATGAAACGTGAAAAGTGCAGTGCGTTCAGCAACACTTTCCAGGATCTTTACGGAATGGAACAGTTGCCTGGTCTCGCAAGCCAGCATCTTATGTCCAAAGGCTATGGTTACGGTGGTGAAGGCGACTGGAAAGTTGCAGCACTTACATCCGTAATGAAAGTTATGGGTGAAAACGCAAACGGTTCATCTGCGTTTATGGAAGATTATACATACCATCTTGTGCAAGGCAGTGAATACAGTCTTGGGGCTCATATGCTCGAAGTATGCCCAAGCCTTGCGGAAGGAAAACCTAGAATTGAAACCCATCATCTCGGAATTGGAATGAATGAAAAAGATCCGGCCCGACTCGTTTTTGAAGGTAAGGCAGGTCCTGCTATTGTAGCAAGTCTTATTGATATGGGCGGAAGATTCAGACTCATCGTTCAGGATATCGAGTGTGTAAAGCCTATTATGGAAATGCCAAACCTCCCGGTTGCACGTGTAATGTGGAAGGCAATGCCTGACCTCACAACTGGTCTTGAATGCTGGATTACAGCCGGTGGTGCTCATCATACTGTATTAAGCTACGATGTTACAGCTGAACAGATGCATGACTGGGCAAATATGATGGACATTGAATATGTTCACATAAGCCAAGATACAACAGTTGAGTCACTCGAACACGATCTTCTCGTTTCAGATCTTATATGGAAACTTAAATAAGGAGCGTTATAAATGCTTGAAAAATTAAGAAAAGAAGTTTACGAAGCCAACATGGAACTGCCAAAAAGAAATCTGGTTACTTTTACATGGGGCAACGTATCCGGAATAGACAGGGAAACTGGAATTGTTCTTATCAAACCTTCAGGAGTTGAGTATGATGAGCTCACTCCTGACAACCTTGTTGCTCTTGATCTTGACGGAAATATTGTCGAGGGTAATCTTAATCCATCTTCAGACACAAAAACTCATCTTGAACTATACAAAAAATATCCCGAAATAGGTGGCATAGTTCACACTCACAGTCCAAACGCAGTTGCCTGGGCTCAGGCTGTAAGAGATATTCCGTGCTACGGAACAACACATGCAGATTATTTTTACGGATCTGTTCCATGCACGAGATCTCTTACAAAAGAAGAACTCGATGAAGACTATGAAAAGAATACAGGAAAAGTAATAATAGAAACATTTACAGAGAGAAATCTCAGAGTAGTTGCTGTTCCCGGGGTTATCTGCGCAAACCATGGGCCATTTACATGGGGCAAAAATGCATCGGCAGCCGTTTACCATGCTGTTGTTCTTGAAGAAATAGCAAAAATGTCACTTATGACAGAGCAGCTTAATCCGAATGTAAAACCAGCACCTGACTATCTTATGGATAAGCATTACATGCGCAAACACGGACCAAATGCATATTACGGACAGAAAAAATAGAATTCTGTTCTGGGTAAAGGATTGTTAATATAAATAAAAAAACTCAGATGTAGAAAACAGCTACATCTGAGTTTTTTTATTGTAGAATATGATACTTTTATAATTTTTCAATTTTTCCTAAAACATATCTAAGAAAATAAGGAATATCCATAAGATCAAAACAACCGCTGCCATCTACATCTGCATTAGTAATCTGAGCATCATCAAGAATTACTTCACCAAGTTTTGCCTGACACATCATAGTCAAATCGGACATATCAGCAACACCGTCACCGTTTATATCGCCCTTAACATCACTGTCAACAAATCTAAAAGAATCGACTATATATTTATTATCCGTCGTATCTAAAAGAGTCAGATTTGAAAATCTGATTTCTGTTCCCTCAGGGAAACAGTCATTTGGTGTAGTAGCTCCTGCACCGCCAAGGAAAAAAGCCCATTCTGCTTCAGGAATAGTTGCTATAGCTTTGAACTTACATGTTACATTAATCGTATCACCGGCATCTATCGGCTGAAGAGACCATGACTCACCGTAACTGGTTTCTTTTTCATTTTTTAAGATTCCGTTAATATAACTTTTCATCGTGGAAATTCCGAGTTGGTTATGCCAAACCTCTCCTGCAATCGCATCTCCTACTGTAGAAGAATCATAGTTACTGATTTTTGTATAATAATTTCCGGCATTACTTGCAGAAATCCTATATGTCAATCTGTATTCATGACCTTCCACGATTGACAGACCCTTAATTCTGAACTGGAGATCCCACTTATCAGTTCCGCCGCGTTCTGCACCACCAGGGTTATTTATTAATACTGAATATTCTTTGCGTTCTGTATCAATATTAAAATCAGCGTCAGCAGGTTCATCAGCTGCAACTTTCCAGACGTTCTCAACTATTTCTCCCAAATCAGAATCTCCGCTTAAATCTGATGAATTGCCAGTTTCTGTAGTTTCAGGCATGTCTGATTCTTCAGCAGAAACAAAAGGCATACTTAATGAGGATAGCATTACAAATGCTGTCATAAGTGAAATAATTTTCTTCATAATTTTTTCCTCTTTAATTATTTACAGAATTTTTTCTGTATCCAATATAACTTTCAAGTATTATCGTTGCTGCAACTGCGTCTACAACTGCCTTTCTTTTTTTACCCCGGGTATTTGTCTGGTTAAGATAATAATGAGCTGATACTGTTGTACTTCTTTCATCCCAGAGTTTTACCGGAACATCAACAAGTTCTGAAAGTTTATCAGCAAAAAGCTGACATTTTTCGGCACGTTCACCTATGGTATTGTTCATATTTTTAGGATAGCCAACCACTACTTCTTCAGCAGAGTTTTCCTTTGCTGCAGCTGCAACTTTTTCAATGCATTTTTCAAAATTTTTTTCTTCTATCACGCATAATGGAGACGCAAGAAATTCAGATTTGTCACATATAGCCAGACCTGTCCTTGAATCGCCAAAATCAACCGACATTATTTTCATCACAGAGTTCCTTTCAGCTTACCATGGTTTTACTGAACCGATGATATCCTTTACTGAACAGATTCCCTTTTCATCAAGAAATTGGTTAATCTCTTCAATAATCTTTATCGGTGCAAACGGATCTGTAATTATCGCAGCTCCAACCTGTACGGCAGACGCTCCGGCCATCATCATCTCAATAGCATCTCTTCCTGATGAAATGCCGCCCATACCTATAACAGGAATCTTAACTGCATTTGCAACCTGCCATACCATGCGTACAGCAACAGGAAATACTGCAGGACCTGACATACCGCCACAATTGTTTCTAAGAACAGGTCTTCCAGTATTGATATCTATACGCATTCCCAGAATTGTATTGATAAGCGATACGGAATCCGCACCCTCTGCTTCAACCGCCTTCGCTATAGATGCGATATCTGTTACATTCGGTGAAAGTTTAACAATGAGTGGTTTCTTTGTAGCGTTTCTTACAATCTTTGTAACTGCTGAAGCACCTTCACATGATACACCAAAAGCTGCTCCGCCCTGCTTTACATTAGGGCAGGAGATGTTGAGTTCTATCATGTGTACATCTGTTTCATCGAGCTTTGCTGCAACTTCAGCACATTCTTCAGGAGTTGAACCTGCAATGTTCGCAATAATTACTGTTTCCTTCTGCATAAGGTTAGGAAGTTCGTGACTTATGAATCTGTCTATTCCGGGATTCTGAAGTCCTACTGAATTAAGCATACCCATAGGAGTTTCAGCAATTCTCGGGGCAAGGTTACCTGTTCTCATCTGACCGGTTGTTCCCTTTGTGGATATACCGCCGAGTTTTGAAAGCGGATAGAATTCTTCGTATTCCCGTCCGTAGCCAAATACACCTGAAGCCGGGATAACAGGATTTTTAAAATCTATACCAGCTACATTAACTGAAAGATCAGCCATTACCACATTACCTCCTTTGAGTTAAATACAGGACCATCCTTACAAACATGGCCGAAACGTTCCTCGCCGTTTTTCTTTACTTTGCATGCACATACAAGACATGCACCTACTCCACAGCCCATTCTTTCTTCCAGTGAAACCTGACATGGAACACCATTCTCTTCAGCAACTGATGAGATAGCCTTAAGCATTGGCATTGGCCCGCATGAAAGAATCTGGGAGGCATCTGAAATTTTTTCAGCCAGCGGAACTGTTACCATACCATGAACACCGTATGAACCGTCGTCTGTGCAGATGATAACTTCTGCTCCTGTTGTTTCAAAGTCCTGCTTCAGGATTACTGCGTCAGCACTTCTGAAACCAAGAATAACCACAGCATTTTCTCCGTAGTACTTTGCGAGAGGGAGAAGAGGCGGAACGCCTATTCCTCCGCCTGTTATTATCGTCTTTCCCGATACATTATCCATTGTAAAACCGTGACCTAATGGTCCGACAATATCAAGATTTGCACCCTTCTGAGTATCTGCAAGTTTAAGTGTACCTTCACCTTTTGCCATAAATACAATTCTGAGTGTTCCCTTTTCTCTGTCGATTCCACAGATAGAAATCGGTCTTCTGAGAGTATGACCCTCAGGAAGAATATTTACAAACTGACCAACAGAAGCAGCCTGAGCTATTTCCGGACAGAGTATTGTAAAATCATATATCTGTTTTGCAAGAGTTTTCTTCTCAAGCAGGATATATTTTCCCTGTGTATATTTCATTTTTATTCATTCCTTTTCCCACATTAGATTTTTGTAATATCCACAAGCTCAACATCTGCTATTGTTCTGTTTGTCATAAGAACATTTGAAAGTGCTCTGGCTGTGTCTATTGCTGTGAGAGAACAGATTGAACGTTCTACTGATTTACGTCTCATCTTAACACTGTCTCTCGCCGGAAGTCTTCCTTTTTCAGATGTGGAAATAACATAGTGTATCTTTCCACTCTCAAGAAGGTTCATTACATTTGGTTCAGCTTCAGATACCCGGTTCACCTGATTTGTAGCAATCATGTTTCTGTTAAGAACACCAGCCGTTCCCGCTGTTGCATAAAGTTCAAATCCCATCTGACTAAACTTATCTGCAATTGCTATAACTTCCTGCTTGTCTGTATCACGTACAGTTATGAATACTCCGCCTTCTTTTTTCAGGTCAAATCCTGCAGCAACAAGTCCCTTGAGAAGTGCATCCTCAAAGTTCTTTGCAATACCAAGACATTCACCTGTTGATTTCATTTCAGGACCGAGCATTGTATCAACGTCATGAAGCTTTTCAAAACTGAATACCGGTACCTTGACCGCTACATATTCGCCTTCCGGATAAAGACCACTTTCGTAGCCAAGTTCCTTAAGCGTTGCGCCGAACATAAGCTTTGTGGCTATGTCAACCATAGGTATTCCTGTAACCTTGCTGATATACGGAACCGTTCTCGAGGAACGAGGATTTACTTCGATAACATATACTTCATTATTGTAAACAACATATTGGATATTTACAAGACCTACTACCTTGAGTTCAAGCGCAAGTTTCCTTGTATAGTCAATAATTGTCTCTCTGATCTTCTTTGAAAGAGTCTGGGCAGGATATACTGAAATAGAGTCACCTGAATGTACACCGGCACGTTCAATATGTTCCATAATACCAGGAATGAGGAAGTCTTTTCCGTCACATATCGCATCAACTTCAACTTCAGTACCCATCATATACTTATCAATAAGAACAGGATTTTCAATCATTGTTCTTGTGATGATCCCCATGTATTCAACTATATCCTTTTCAGAATGTGCGATAATCATATTCTGACCACCAAGTACATATGATGGTCTCATAAGTACTGGATATCCGAGATCTTCAGCGGCTGCAACAGCTTCTTCAGTTGTCATGACTGTGTGGCCCTGAGGTCGTGGTATTCCGCATTTTTCAAGAATCTCATCAAATCTTTCTCTATCCTCAGCTGCATCAATACTGTCAGCCTGTGTACCGAGAATTCTTACCCCCATATCCGAGAGGTGCTTTGTAAGTTTGATAGCAGTCTGTCCGCCGAACTGAACTACAACACCATAAGGCTGTTCTGTTTCAATAATAGCCTCAACATCTTCCTTTGTAAGCGGATCAAAATAAAGTCTGTCACCTGTATCAAAGTCAGTTGAAACTGTTTCAGGGTTGTTATTACAGATAACTGCTTCATAACCGAGCTCCTTAAGAGTCCATACGCAGTGTACTGAGCAGTAGTCAAACTCAATACCCTGTCCGATACGGATAGGACCTGAACCGAAAACGATAACCTTCTTCTTTCCTGTATCAGTTCTTTCGATAAACTGCTTAGCCTCATTCTCCTCATCAAACGTTGAGTAGAAATAAGGTGTTTCAGCCTTGAATTCACCGGCACAAGTGTCAACCATCTTGAATACTGCACTCTTATGCATCGGACATTTCTGACCACTCATTCTTTCGATTGTGCTGTCAAGATAACCGTAGTTCTTTGCAGTAAGATATTTTTCTTCTGTGAGTTCCCCTTCAGCAAGCCACTTTTCAAGGTTTACCATGTTGAGAAGTTTGTTAAGGAACCAGCAGTCAATCATAGTTATCTCATGAAGCTGTTCAACGGAAATACCTCTCTTAAGTGCTTCATAAACCTGGAATGAACGTTCATCATCTACGGTTTTGAGCTTTTCAAGTATTTCTTCTGTTGAAAGGCTTTCAAGCTTTTTCAGATTCATAGAGTCAATACCGAGTTCTATTGATCTTACTGCCTTCATCATAGCCTGTTCAAAGCTTGTACCAATAGCCATTACCTCACCAGTAGCCTTCATCTGTGTACCAAGAGTTCTCTTTGCATATACAAACTTGTCAAATGCCCACTTAGGAAATTTTACAACTACATAGTCAAGTGCAGGCTCAAAACATGCGTATGTCTTTCCTGTTACCTGATTTATGATTTCATCAAGTGTATAACCGATAGCAATCTTTGCTGCAACTTTGGCAATCGGATAACCTGTTGCCTTTGAAGCAAGCGCTGAGGAACGTGAAACTCTCGGATTAACCTCGATTACGCTGTATTCAAATGAAGTCGGATGAAGGGCAAACTGGCAGTTGCATCCGCCTTCAACCTTAAGTTCTGAGATAATGTTTATAGCTGCTGTACGGAGCATCTGGTATTCGCGGTCTGTAAGTGTTACTGCAGGAGCGATAACGATACTGTCTCCCGTGTGGACTCCGACCGGGTCAAAGTTTTCCATAGAGCAGACTGTGATACAGTTGTCCTTTCTGTCTCTGATTACTTCAAACTCTATTTCTTTCCAGCCACTGATACATTTCTCAACGAGAATCTGTGTAATCGGTGAAAGTCTGAGACCGTTCTTTGCTATATCGCGAAGTTCAGCTTCGTCATTTGCAATACCGCCTCCTGTACCGCCAAGGGTAAATGCAGGGCGAACTATTACAGGATATCCTATTTCTTCAGCAAATGCCACTGAATCCTCGATTGTTTCAACTACTTTTGAAGGAATGCAAGGTTCACCGATTTTTTCCATTGTATCCTTAAAAGCCTGTCTGTCCTCAGCTTTATGAATTGTTTCAGGATCAGCACCAAGAAGTTTTACATTGTTTGCTTCAAGAAATCCTTCTTCTGCAAGCTGCATCGAAAGTGTAAGACCTGTCTGACCACCGAGTGTTGAAAGAAGGCTGTCAGGCTTTTCTATCTGAATAATTCTTTTAAGTACATCAAGTGTTAGCGGTTCAATGTAGATTTTATCTGCCATTGCCTTATCTGTCATTATTGTAGCAGGATTTGAATTTACCAGAATTACTTCAAGACCTTCCTGCTTAAGAGCACGACATGCCTGTGTTCCGGCATAGTCAAATTCCGCTGCCTGACCAATTACTATAGGACCTGAACCGATTACCAATACTTTTTTAATGTCTTTTCTTAACGGCATTTACTTTTCCTCCATTAACTTAATAAATTCATCAAATAAGTAAGCTGTATCAAGCGGTCCGCCATGAGCTTCCGGATGGAACTGAACCGTAAAAGCTTTTGCATTTTTATATCTTACGCCTTCACATGTTTTGTCATTGGCGTTAATATGTGATACTTCTGCAATGCTTGTATCTACGCTGTCATTTACAACGGCATAACCATGATTCTGACTGGTTACAAATGTTTTGTCCAGTTTTAAATCGATAACCGGCTGATTTGCACCTCGATGACCGTATTTTAATTTTTCGGTTTTAGCTCCATGTGCAAGAGCCATGATCTGATGTCCCATACAGATGCCGAAAATCGGTATACCAAGTTTTGAGATTTCTGCAACATTTTTAATTACTTCAGTGTTTTCAGCAGGATCCCCGGGACCGTTTGAAAGCATGATTCCATCCGGATTGATCTTCTTAATCTCTTCAGCTGTAGTTCTGTCCGGAACTACGATTACATCACAACCTCTTTTAAGAAGTTCCTGACGAATATTTCTTTTATAACCAAGATCTATGAGAACTACTCTGTACTTGCTGTTTTCTGATTTGTATTCATTTGCCTCTGTTACTGATACGGTATGAACAGCATCCCTGATAGTATATTCTCTTATCTGTTTAAGAAGTTCTTCCTTCTTTGAATAAACATCCTCAGTTGTTATAGCGCCGTTCATTACACCATATTCTCGGATTTTTCTTGTGAGACTTCTTGTGTCAATGGAATGAATACCTATAATATTCTGTTCCGCTATAAAGTCATTAACATTTCCTTCGCTGCGAAAGTTAGAAGGTGTATTGCACCATTCTCTTACTATATATCCGCTAACGTAGGATTTCTTTGATTCAAAATCTTCTCTATTCACGCCATAGTTTCCTATGAGAGGAAATGTCTGTACTACAATCTGTCCGTAGTAACTCGGGTCAGTTAATGTTTCCTGATAACCGGTCATACCTGTTGTAAAAACAACTTCTCCGATAACTGTTCCCTTAGCACCGAATGACTGTCCTTCAAGAACTGTACCATCCGCCAGAAGAAGATAAGCTTTTTCGCTTTTATTGAATAATGCCATTATATCAGATCCCTTCAAAAGTCTTACTTGTTAATTACTGATGTTATATCGTCACGCATTCTTAATACTTCACGTCTTGCTGCCTTAGCAAATTCTCTTTCGTCACAGCCTTCCTTCTTATATGCACACATAACTGCTCTCGATGAATTGATTATCGCTCCAAGTCCATTAGCGTCAAACGCACCCTTAAGTCCATCAGCGCCGCCACCCTGAGCACCGTAGCCAGGTACAAGGAAGAATGTATGAGGAAGTCTCTGTCTGAGTTCAGTAAGCTGTTCCGGATAAGTTGCACCAACTACAGCACCAACTGATGAATAACCATATTCACCAATCTGTTCACTTCCCCACTTCTCGCACATATCACCCATCACAGCATATATTGGTGTTCCGTCAATCTTCTGATCCTGAAGTTCACCGCTTGACTTGTTTGAAGTCTTAACAAGAACAAATATACCCTTGTCTTTTTTCTCACAGATTTCGAGAAGAGGAGCTATTCCGTCAGTACCCAGATATCCGTTTACTGTAAGAGCGTCTGCACCAAATGCTTCAATAAAATTTTCTCCTATTGCCGTACTTCCCAGGTGCGCTGTTGCATACGCTGTCATTGTTGCACCGATATCGTTTCTCTTACCATCAGTCATAACAAACATACCTTTGCTCTGAGCGTATCTGATTGTTTTTTCAAGAACCTTCACACCTCTCCAGCCAAGCATCTCATAATAAGCTGCCTGTGGTTTGATAGCAGGAACAACGTCATATATTTCATCTATGATAGCCTTGTTAAACTTGAAAATAGCCTTTGCCGCAGCTTCAAGTGACTGTCCGTCTTTCATAAAACATTCGTTTTTGATAAAATCAGGTACATAATCAATTAATGGATCAAGTCCAACTACTGTCGGATTCTTTGTTTCGATAATTTTTTTAATAAGTCTGTCAAATGACATATTTTTGTTCCTCCTGATATTAATTTAATTCTGAAAAAATAATTTTTCCTTTTGAAATTGTCATAACCGGCTTACCCTTAAGCTTAACACCCTTGAATAACGTGTTATGAGATTTTGAGTGAAGTTTTTCCGGATCAACGATCCATTCTTTTTCTGTATCTGCTATACATATGTCAGCAGTACATCCTTCTCTTATATATACAGGCTCAAGTCCTAAAAGTTTTCTTGGATTTTGAGACATGAGCTCAGATATTCTGCAGAGTGAAATCTTTCCTGTGTGATAAAGATAAGTAAGTGTGGCGGCAAATGATGTTTCAAGACCAACAACACCATTTGGTGCCTTTTCAAAATCAGCCTTTTCCTCTGCTGCATGAGGAGCGTGATCAGTAACTATACAGTCAATGGTTCCGTCGATAACAGCCTGTGTTATCGCTTCAACGTCCCTCTTTTCACGAAGAGGCGGATTCATTCTGTAATCAGCATCACGCGTTTCGAGTTTTTCATCAGTAAAAATAAAGTAATGCGGTGCTGTTTCACATGTAACTTTAAGCCCGCGTTTCTTAGCTTCCCTGATAAATCCGATACTTCCCTCAGTACTTACATGTGCTATATGGACTCTTACTCCCGATGCCCCGGCAAGTGCTATTTCCCTTGCTGTAATGCTGTCTTCAGAAGCCCTGTCCATCCCACATACCCCGAGTTTTTCAGACACAGCTCCCTTGTTCATTATTCCTTTTCCGATAATGTCCATATCTTCGCAATGTGATGTAACAAGAAGATTTTTTTCTTCTGCCTTTATCAGCGCCTGTCTCATTAATTCTGCATTTTTTACAGGTTTTCCGTCGTCTGAAACTGCTTTTACTCCCAGCTTTTTATACATATCAAAATCAGAAAGTTTTTCACCTTTCATCTGTGAAGTTATGCATGCTGTCTGATATATATCTATCCCTGTCAAACCGGCCTTCTCATTGATATATCTGATGGTTTCTTCATTATCAACAGGGGGATTTGTGTTCGGCATACACAAAACACCTGTAACGCCGCCTGCAGCAGCTGCACACGCACCGGTTATAATATCCTCTTTATGAGTAAATCCCGGATCTCTGAAATGCACATGCATATCAAAAAAAGACGGAAACGCTGTGAGACCTGTGCCGTCAACAACAATTGCTGAACTGTCATCAGGAGCGATTCCGATGTTTTTTATTTTTCCTTCGCTTATATAAATATCAAAGCGATCAGCTATATTTTTGTTTTCATCAACTATCGATATGTTTTTTATAATAATGTTCTGATCCATCTTACTTATTCACCCTCTCTGATTATTTTTCATCTGGTTCAAATATTACAACACTATCACAGCCATCGGTTTCTGTTACCTGCACTCTGACTGTTTCTTCGTGTGAAGTAGGAAGATTCTTACCAATAAAATCCGGTCTTATCGGAACTTCCCTGTGTCCTCTGTCAATGAGAACTGCAAGTTGAATTCTCTGCGGACGTCCTCTTTTTATAACAGCATCAATAGCAGCCCTCACACTTCTCCCGGTATAAATTACATCATCAACCAGAATAACTACTTTATCTGTTATGTCAAAGTCAATACTTGTCCTGTCTGTATCAGAAACCTTTCGTTCATCATCTCTGTACGGCGTTATGTCAAGTATTCCGCACTCTACTTCAGTTCCCTCTATCTCTGAGATCTTATGTGCTATTCTTTTCGCAAGAGAAACACCTCTTGAAAGAATACCGATTATACAAATCGAATCAGCACCCTTATTCTGCTCAAGTATCTCATAAGTTATTCGTGTTACCGCTCTCTGAATTGCATTTTCATCAAGGATAACTGCTTTTTTTTTCAAGGAAACACCTCCTAAAATAAAAAACCTGTCTACAGAAAGCAGACAGGTATAATAATCTCAAGAATAATACTGTAAATTATAAAAATATAAACTTATCCTTATAATGAATATAACAATTCTTATCGTCAAATACCTTGTCAACCTCTCTGGATCAACTTAAAGGAGTTTTGCTTAGTTAATTATATCACAAAAATATGATTTTGTAAAGTTTCTGAGTAAAATAAATTTTTTAAATGTTATCAATTCTATCCTTTATGACCTCTGTATATTTTGTACACATTTTTATAAACAGTTGCTGTTCCTCTTCCCGAGTTTGCCACTTGCCAAAAAAATATTTTAAAGTCAAGCAAAGAAAATACGT
>JAEDJV010000207.1 GCA_016296165.1 Oscillospiraceae bacterium
ACTGCTGGAACTGAGGCTGCTGGGAATTCTGGGCACCATACTGCTGGAACTGAGGTTGCTGAGTGTTCTGAGTGCCATACTGCTGGAACTGAGGCTGCTGAGTGTTCTGAACGCCATACTGCTGGAACTGAGGCTGCTGAACGTTCTGAGTACCGTACGGCTGAGCCTGTGGAACGGTATTAGGCGTATATGTATCTTCAAGAATCGGAGCAGCGACATCGTTTAGTCCCATACTCTTTTTTTCAGGCACATATGCTGTATCATCTAGTGTCGGAGCCTGAATTCCGTCAAGAGAATGTTTTACTGATTTAGAAGGATCATAGGTGGTTTCCTCAAGTGTCGGTACCTGAATACCGTCAAGGTTGTGATTATTATCAGCCATCTTAATTACCTCTTTACTGTATGAAAAATCAGTCTCTGATTATGATCTGAGCTCTGTCAGGACCAACACCAATCATTGCAACCGGGCATTCACAGAGTTCTTCTACTCTCTTTATGTATGCCTTGCAGGCTTCAGGAAGTTCTTCAAATGTTCTGCATCCGGAAATATCTTCATCGAAGCCTTTTAATGTTTCATAAACAGGCTTGCATCCGTTAAGTTCTTCGAGTGCAGGAGGGAAGTTTTTGATAACTGTGCCGTCCTGTTTTTCGTAAGCTACACAAACCTTAAGGTCACCGAGTCCGCTAAGTGTGTCAAGCTTGTTGAGTGCGATACCGTCGAGACCGTTTACTCTTACAGAGTGACGTACGATAACAGCGTCAAACCAGCCAGTTCTTCTCGGACGGCCTGTTGTTGTACCAAATTCGCCGCCGACGTTTCTGATTGTTTCACCGATCTCGTCATCAAGTTCTGTAGGGAAAGGACCTTTACCAACTCTTGTTGTATATGCCTTTGCTACACCATAAATCTTGTCAATCATCTTAGGACCAACACCAGTACCAACGCATACACCACCGGAAACAGGGTGTGAAGATGTAACGTATGGATATGTACCGTAGTCAATGTCAAGAAGAGTAGCCTGAGCACCTTCGAACATAATAGTCTTGCCTGCCTTGTGAGCTTCATAGCAGAGAACAGATACATCGTCAACGTAAGAAGAAAGCTGCTTGCCGTATTCGATGTATTCTTCAATTATCTCGTCAATATTCAGAGCCTGACCACCATAAACTTCTGTGATAATCCTGTTCTTGAGTCTGCCTGTTGCAGCAGCTTTTTCTCTGAAGATTTCAGGGTGAATAAGGTCATACATTCTGATACCGCAGCGTTCGTATTTGTCCATATATGTAGGTCCGATACCGCGCTTTGTTGTACCGATATCACTATTTCCTCTGAATTCTTCGGAAAGCCCGTCGAGAGTGATGTGCCATGGCATAACAACGTGTGTACGCGGATCTATTTTCAGATTCTTGGTAGAAATATTTCTGTCACTTAGCATTTTGAGTTCCTGAAGGAAACTTTTTGGATCTAAAACAACACCAGCGCCTATGAGACAGAGAGTGTTCGGATAGAGAATACCTGAAGGGATAACATGAAGCTTATATGTAACACCGTCGTTTACTACAGTGTGACCAGCGTTGTTTCCTCCCTGTGAACGAACAACCACTTCAGCCTTAGATGCGAGAATGTCAATAATCTTACCTTTTCCTTCGTCGCCCCATTGAGTTCCGATTACAATACTACTTGGCATGTTAAAATTCCTCATTTCAAAAAAATTAATTTTCATCATAAATGAAAACATCCGTATTAATTATATCAGTTTTTATAGTTTCTTGCAATACTATAATGTAAATTTATTAAAAAAAGGATATCCTTTAATATATTAAATATTTTTTCTTGATATGTTATTGTATAGTGTGCTATAATTTATTAAAAACAAGTTGTTCAAAAGGAGCGTTTTAAAATGGATAATTTTAATTTTTACAGTCCGACAGAGTTTGTTTTCGGAAGGGACAGAGAAAATGAAACAGGAAAATATGTAAAGAAGTACGGTGGAACAAGAGTACTTATCCACTACGGCTCAGGTTCAGCCGTAAAGTCAGGCTTACTTGACAGGGTGAAAAAATCTCTTGACAGCGAAGGGATTTTTTACACAGAACTTGGTGGCGTAAAGCCTAATCCAAGAGATACACTTGTATATGAGGGAATCGAAATCTGCCGTAAAGAGAATATTGATTTTATTCTTTCAGTAGGCGGAGGCTCATGTATTGACTCGGCAAAGGGTATTGCAGCAGGAGCTGTTTATGAGGGGGATTTCTGGGATTTTTATACTGACAAGGCTGAAGTTGAGAAAGCACTTCCGATAGGAACTGTACTTACAATTGCTGCAGCAGGCAGTGAAGGTTCGGGGGCATCTGTTATTACACAGGAGAGTACAAAGCTTAAGCGTGATACGGGTTCTGATCTTCTGAGACCTAGATTTTCAGTACTTAATCCACAGCTTACATGTACTCTTCCGGCTTTCCAGACAGCATGTGGTGCAGCCGATATTATGGCTCATGTTTTTGAAAGATATTTTACAAATACAGCTGAGGTTGAAATAACAGACAGACTTTGTGAAGCGGTTCTTCTTACTATGATAAAGGAAACTCCAAGAGTAATTGCGGATCCTGATAATTATGAAGCGAGAGCAAATATTATGTGGGCGGGAACTGTAGCACACAACGATATTGTCGGTGTCGGCAGAGCACAGGACTGGAACAGCCATGCAATTGAACATGAGCTTTCAGGTATGTATGATGTTGCACATGGTGCAGGCCTTGCTGTTATTATGCCATCCTGGATGGAATTCGTAATGTCTCACAACGTTATGAGATTTGCGCAGATGGCAGTAAGAGTATTTGGATGCCAGATGAATTTTGAAAATCCGGGGGTTACAGCCAGAGAAGGTATAATGGCGTTCAGAAGATTTCTTCACAGTATTGGTCTTCCGATTAATTTTGCTGAACTTGGTGCAAAAGAAGAGGATATCCCGGCACTTGTTAAAAATCTGGGCCTTGGGGATGGAAAAACGGGCGGTTTTGTAAACCTTTCGTCCGATGATGTAGCTGAGATCTACAGAATTGCTGTAAATGCAAAGGTGACTGAAAAAACCGGAGAGTAATACGTGACAGATGAAACGGAGACTTTCAAAATGGGAAAATACTTAAATCCAGGCAATACTGAATTTGAAGAAGCACTTAATTCGGAAATATATGTAGACAAAACCGGTCTTATTGAATATACGAACAAAGTACTGAGAACACAGCAAAAATATATATGCGTAAGCCGTCCGAGACGTTTCGGAAAATCAATGGCAGCAAACATGCTTG
>JAEDJV010000208.1 GCA_016296165.1 Oscillospiraceae bacterium
AGTGAAACCGGAAAAACTTTTTAAAATACGTAATTATGTGGTTTGAAAGATTTTTTTTAGACCACGATGAATAATTCAGGTTACACCTTAATTTTTATATAATACAGGAGGGCATAGATTATGAAATTAGAAAAAAATCTGAAACACTATGCAGCGATATTATCAATGTTTATCGCAGCTTCATCATATTCAATTTTTACCGAAAACACAAAAGTATATGCCGAAGTTACTGCCAATCCGGTAATCAGTCGGAATTGTCCGGCGTATTCAAACTCGGGAAACACGCAGGGAGTTAATGATGAACATTATTTTTCTTTCTGGAACGCACCAGCAGGATCATATATAGCCTATGATCTTTCAGATACACCGGAGGAGCAGAGGAAGGAAGTTATAGTTGTATGGTACAATGCAACAGGGGCGTATGATTACACGATACTGGAAAATCAGAGTTCTATGAACTGTCCATCCGGTTATACCATAGAAGTTAATTCGGCTTCGGGCGGCGAATATCCTGAAACAGGATGGGAAACGGTTGTCACAGTAAAGGAAAATACTTGTCACTCAAGGCAGCACGCTGTTAATATGGAGGGGTACAACTGGATACGAATGAATATTTCTGAATCTGATGGTAAAGCCGATGGACAGATAAGTATGCAGATGGATATTCATAATGTGTCTGACGGGATTTCAGACAGCTGGATCTTTTACGGGGATTCCATTACTGCCTGCGGTATGAATAACTGTTATGGTACGGGCTTCGCTACATATGTAAACCGAATAGATGAGAGATATTTTCCAGTACAGGAAAACGGAGGGGTAGGCGGTATTACCAGTACCCATGGAGTGAAGAAAATAGACGAATGGCTTTCGTATTTCTCAGGAAAATATGTTAGTATAGCATTTGGTACAAACGACAGCTGGGGTAACCAGACCGGTGCAGAAAAATATTATGAAAATACAAAGTATATGATTGAAAAAATCATAGAATGCGGTAAAACACCAATTCTTCCTACCATTCCATATTCTCTTGAAGAGGGTGTAAACAAATATCTTGATCAGTATAATGCAATGGTAAGGAAATTATACGAAGAATATCCGGAAATAATAAAAGGTCCTGATTTTGAAGAACTTTTCAGAAAAAATCCTGAACTTCTCTCACATGACGGTGTTCATCCAAATGATACAGGTTATGATACAATGCGTCAGACATGGGCAAATCTGATGTACGAAACTGTATACAAATCAGCTTCTTCCGTTCCTGAAACAGGGCTTAAAGGGGATGTAAACAGTGATGGCAGCATAACTGTAAAAGATATGGTGGAACTAATAAAATATCTGACCGGTCAGAACTGTGAAGTGCGGGATGGAAATGTCGATCTCAATAATGATGGTATATTAAATGTAGCGGATCTGATACTCTTGAAAAATATACTGATACAGCAAAACAATCCGGCTGATTCATAGATAGACTAACTATAGTGAACGTCATAAATATTTTTACTAAAAAGAACGTAAAGATGCTAACTGAGTGTTAGGCTTTGACCACGCTTCAAAAGCTGATTCTACTGTAGATTCTAATGTTTTTAAATCTGGAAAAAATCTGTTGTGAGTATTCTCTCTCCTCGTTATTCTCCATACCTGCTCTATAGGATTTAAATCAGGTGAAAATGATTCGAAGCCATACTTATCAACAGATCTTACCCAACCGGTAACTGCAGCTTTGGTGTAGCCGCAAATTTCGCCAATTTCTTCGGCAGAATGACCTGAAAGCACCATTATAACAGCAAAAACGCGCAATTGATATTTTGATTCATCAGAAGAGGTCATAATTGCTTTACCTTCTTCTAATAATATTTTCGGATCTGTGATATACTTACGTGGGTTCATAATAATTACCTCCGCTATAAGTATATCACATATTCTAATTTAATTCAAAGTAAAAATATTTATGACGTCCACTATAAAGCAATGGGTTAAGGACAATAGAAATGCTGACATCAAGATTTTTATGGCAACGCTAAACAGGAAACTGATAGGCACAAACAACTATTATTGTATCAGCGGAGCGTATAACGAGGTCAAATCACTGTATAACCATGCAATGTGGGTAACATATAAATGGTTAAACAGAAGAAGTCAGCGAAAGAGTTTTACACTCGAAAAATTCTACCCGTTTTGGAAGGAAAAGATTAGGAAGCCAAGAGTTCATGTAAATATATGGACAATTGGCGGAATAATTTATATCTGATAAGTTTGAAGTAGACGAGGGGAGCTGTATGCGGGAAAACTGCACGTACAGTTCTTAGAGGAGTTTATTTCGGATGTTATTTTAAGGAGGAATAAATTTACTTATGAGCAAAAAATATGTATCACAGATTTCAGCACTTCTTATGAGTGCTGCGGCAGCAGGCACCATGGGTCAGCCGGAAATTACTCAGCTCAGAGTACCTGAGAAATACGAATATTGATGAGATGGAAGTAAATTTTACAGCGGCATCAATAGCCGGATACTGGATTGCCGCAGTATTCGGATGGTTTTCATATCTGATTTTCTGGCTGATATGGAGAAGAAAAACAGGAGAAGGATGGTTTCCTGTTGTTTCGGGAATCGTAGCCTATATAGTTATTTCACTTGTCAGAGGTATTCTGAATATAATTTTCCTCAGAGGATTTCTGGCAAATTATTTTACCGTCGGGCTGATTTCCGGTGTGTGTGAGGAAGCCGGAAAGTTTCTTGTATTCCGGTATGTTCTGTATGAAAAGAAAAACCCCAGAACCGCCATATCCTATGCAGTGGGACACGGCGGAACGGAGTCTGTTTTTGTATGTGGAATAAACGGTATTTCCCATATCGGTCTAATAATCGGACTTGCGTACAGAATTATGGACAGGGAAAAGTTCATGGGTTACCTCAGCGGTACAGAAGAGGAAAAATATCAGTTTGTTTCGCAGTATGCACAGATAGGATTCTTCGGTAATATGCTTACGGTATTTGATATTCTGTCAGGAATGGCGCTGTGTGCTGCGCTGTCCGTACTTGTTTTTATGGCCGTACATTCTGACAATACTAAAAAGCTTCTGCTGTATGCTGCCGGAATTCATACTGCGGCTGATTTTATTCAGGGGCAGATGTTCGGAGGGCAGATAAGTATCGAACGTACACTTGTTTCCCTGTGCATAACAGCAGGAACAGTATATTTCGTATATATGATTTACAGAAAATACAGTGAGGAAAACACATATATGGATTTCGGCGGGATTACCTGAACCATTTTTTCTTCTTGAAGTAAATAAAC
>JAEDJV010000209.1 GCA_016296165.1 Oscillospiraceae bacterium
AAAATGAGGATGACGAACTTAGGAAATATGGTTCATTCTTTAATCGTGATGTTAAGTTAAAAGTAGATGTATATGAAACATCCGGAGCACCTGCATCCGGTTTGAAGGAAGCAGTTCTTTACATAGATTATAAAGAATATACATATAATTTCAATTCAGAAAATTCATCAACAGCAGAATTTATCATTCCGTTCGAAAGTACAAAAATGTCTCCGTTCACGAGCAATCCATTTATCGCTGTTACAGACAATGTTGGAAATAAATCCGTTATAAAACTTCTGAAATCTGAAAAGGGAAGTGACTATGTAGTCTTCGAAAATGAAAAGCCGGAGATTGTTATTCCGGATACAGCGCTAATATGTGACTACATTGATGAAAACAACAACAAATGGTTCAACGGGGATATTCAGCTCTCTGTAAGCATAGATGATCAATCATCTGGAAAAATATTTTCAGGTATATGCGACACAGTAGTTTCAATAAATTCAAAAATAGTGGAATCAGAAGATTTCAGAGAGGCTGATGAGATAACAGGTAAGGTTCGGTACGACATAAACACATCATCAGCAGACAACAGTGACGGAAAATATGAAATAACAGTAGAAACAAGTGACAATTCCGGAAATCACAATAAAGCTTCGGATACAGTATGGATAGACAGAACAGCGCCTGAGATAACAGATATAAGTGTTGAGGGTGTCGGTTCAGTACTTGCAGGTATTACGCAGGGAGTAATTCCGCTTGCCTATGGATATTTTATTGCGCCGGAGAAGGAACTGGTTGTAAAGGCTGAAGACAGAGCTGCAAGTTCGGGAATCAAATATATAGCGGTAGACCTGTATAATTTTGACGGAACCCTTGACAAACATTACGAGATTGACAGAAGTGAACTTGAGTATGCTGACGGAATTTACACAGGAAAGATTAAACTTCCTGAACTTTTCAAAGGCGTTATTTCAACATACGCCGTAGATAATGTTGAATATCAGTCAGATAAAAAATCACCTGATGGATTTGTTATCGAAAATAAATCAAAGCACGGGCAGGAAAAGAATCCGGTTATCTCTCTTCCTGAGACACAGTACACTGACAATAACGGACTTCCGCTTTACAGCAGTGAAATATCAATACCGATAACTGCAACTGATTCATACTCCGGTATAAAATCTGTCAGATGGAATATTTCCGAATACGGTGAAGGTGTATGGAAAGAAATTTATATTGACAGCAGCGGAAAAATAAGCGGAGATAATGCAGAAGATTTTGCTGTTTCAGAGACTGACCTCAACCTTGTAACAGAGATAAAGGGGAATATCAAATCCTCAGCGGACCGGGGAAATAACAAAATTAAGATTATAACAACTGATAATTCAGGTCATGTATCTGAATCAGAGCAGACGTTCAGTATAGATAAAACTGCTCCTGAGATAACAGTTGTATTTGATGATAGTGTTCCGGATAAGGATTACAGAAATATTTATAAAACATCCAGAAGTGCAAAGATATTTGTTAAGGAAAGGAGCTTTGACAGCAGCCTGATAAATATTTCATTTGAAGGCAGCCAGGCTTCAGTAGGAGAATGGAAACTTGTTGAAGGAACAAAAGGTACAGATAGTGCAGTTTATCAGACAACAGTTTTGTTCGAAGATGATGGTGAATACAGTTTTACAGTAAACGGAAAAGACATCTGTCAGAATGTTGCACAGGGATACACTTCAGAAAAATTCATTATCGACAAGGCAGCGCCGGAACTGGAGGTTGTTACAGACGGAAGAGAACCAGTAAACGGGAGATACTATAACAGTAACAGAAGTATCACGATAAAAATAACTGAACCGAATTTCAGCTCTGACAGGATAACCGTAAGCGGAACTCTGGATGGAGAAAGTGAAGGATTTCCGGAGATTAAGGGGTGGAAGACAGACGGAAACGTTCATACTGCAGTACTTAATTTTGAAAAAGACGGCGAATACACTCTCCGAATCAGCGGAAAGGATAAGGCGGGAAATCAGCTTTCATCATATAGTGAAAAATTCTGCATAGATACCAAAGCTCCGGATATTTCATTTAAAGGGGTAAGTGATAAATCAGCAAACAGCGGAGAGATAAGTTTTTCAGCCGTTGTAACGGATATAAATATTTCTGAAGATATATCTGTTAAGGTAAACGGTGCGAAGAGGGGCGATATTTCTGAAACAGCTGGATTGATTGAAAAAACTGAAAACGGATATGTATTCAGATTAAATGAGATCCCGGTGCAAAAGGAATATGATGATATTTATACAATCACAGTCATTGCAGGCGATCAGGCTGAGAACACATCTGAGAAAGAAATATCATTCTCAGTAAACAGATTTGGCTCAAATTATGTATTTGACGAAAACACGATCAGAATAGCCAATACATATATAAAGGAACCGGAAGATATTGTCGTTCATGAGATAAATACCGACAGACTCAGAGACGGAAGAACAGTCATAAAGATTGTGAGAGATACCGAAATAATCATACTTGAGGAAGGAAAAGACTACAGCGTATCAGTTTCAGGAGGAAACGGGGAGTGGTATGATTACAAGTATGTGATAAACGCTGAAAACTTTAATGACGATGCGGCATATATGGTTACAATAAGCTCAGAAGACGAAGCAGGTAACCGTAATGACAGCGCAAGCAACGATAAAAAATCAGAACTGAGATTTGGTGTAGACAAAACTTCTCCAATATGTAATCCACTCAATATTGAGAGTAACGGCTCATATAAGGCAAGTGCTCTTGAAACAAAGTTTTCAGTTTCGGACAATATTCTCATTGACGAAGTGACTGTTGAACTTAACGGTATTGATATAAGTGATGAAATCAAAATCGAAGGTAGTATATGCAGCTTTATAATAAACAGTTCTGAAAAGACACAGAATGTAAGAGTAACAGTAACGGATCAGGCGGGAAATCAGACAGAGTCCGTTGTTGAAAATATTCTCGTGTCGGAAAATCTCTTTAGAGTAATGACGCATAAAACATGGTTTAAGGTAATATGCGGGACGGCGATATTAGGGGGAGCTGCGGGTACAGGGGTTTATATTAGGAGAAAGAGGAGTTAGTAGTGTAGAAAAAATGCAGTCTGTTCGGGACTGCATTTTTGTTTTTTGAAAATTATGGGGTAAAATGATTTTTATTATATGTAAAATACAAAGGCGTGGGGGTTATTCGAGAGGGAAACCCCGAAGGAGGGGACAAGAATAAATCCGGCAAAAACCTGCATTTTCCCCTCCTTATGGGTTTCCCTCTCGAGCTC
>JAEDJV010000210.1 GCA_016296165.1 Oscillospiraceae bacterium
TTATTATATCATTTCAGAAATCAATTGAATAGACACGTTATATTTTACGCTTACGAAAGAGATATTGTTGCAAATAAAAATGCATACCCGATATATATCGGGTATGCATTTTTATTAATATTTGAAGTCGCTAATAAAGAAATAATTATTGTCCGTCATCCAGTTGACAAAATCTTTCACGGTTTCGTCATCTAAACATGATATCGATTCTCCATACTCACACAGCTTTTTATAAGCCATCTTATTGTTTGCACCTGAATATATTTCATATAAGGTAATGGAACCATAATCCGGTATATATTCGTCATAGGTAATAGTATTATAACTTTCATTAGCATTAAATTCACTTATAAATTTGTATATTGTGTTTAAATCAGTTTCCTTAACACTGTTTGCAGCTTGAGATTTTTGAGCATCCAGTGCAATCTGATACCAATTTTCATCTTCAAAACTAAAATTATTTGGAAGATAATGGTAGTTACCATTAGAATCAATAATGCTTCCACTGAAATATATATCGTCTGAAAAATTAGTGCGAGTAATAACAAATAGTACTTCTTGATTTGGTTTTGGTATTTCCACCGTAGAATCGGTATTAGTATTGCTGACATCAGGTTTCGTTGTATTGCATGAAGCAAACAAGAATAACGCCGCAACTGTTAATAATATCAAAAATATACGTTTCATAGACACCTCTTAATAAATTCTATTTAGTTAACTATGAATCTCCCCTGTATGTTATAATAGATGTCAGTGAAAGAAAAAAGGAGCATTGTTAAAACACTTAAAGGTGGTACGTTATGGTGAAAGTAGAACATTTGTATAAAAAATTTGGTGATCATGTTTTGTTTAATGATTTTTCCATGGAAATAAATGATGGGGAGTTTGTCGTGTTCAGAGGAGTAAGCGGATGCGGTAAAACAACACTTCTTAATATGATTGGTGCAATTGAACCTGTTACTTCAGGAAAAATAGTTGTAGATGGTTATGATATAACCAATCAGATTAATCATAGAAAATATTTTGCAGAAAAAGTAGGTTTTCTTTTTCAGAATTATGCGCTTGTTGAAAACAAATCTGTTGAAAAAAACCTTAAAATGATATCTGAAGAATACCGAACAGAAATTTCAATCGAACAAGCATTAAAGGAAGTTGGTATGTCGGGTAAAGAGAAAACAAAAGTGTATCAGTTGTCTGGTGGTGAACAGCAAAGAATTGCTTTGGCAAGACTAATGCTGAAAAAGTGTTCAGTAATTCTTGCAGATGAACCTACAGGATCTCTTGATAGTGGTAATGCAGGTGTGGTTATATCATTGCTGAAACAACTGAATAAAAAAGGAAAAACAGTAATCATGGTCACTCATGACAATTCAATTCTGGATAATGAAATGAGAATAATTAATTTATAATTGTTTTGGCAATTAATAGCCTTAGGGACGAAAAAATATATCGCCCCACTCTATTTCTTCCCTTTTAAAATATTCATAAGCCCTCTCTTGAGAATAGATCCACCGGCTGAAATAAGCTGGGATTCAATTTTTGAGCGCCTTCTGTCAGCTTTTTTCTGAGAGTCGGCTTTTTTCTTTTCGGCTTCTCTTTCGGATTTTTTTCTGGCAGCTTCCGCTTCTTTTTCCTGTGCTTTTTTCATCTTTTCAAGTTCAGCTTCGAGGGCTTCCTTTTCCTGTCTCAGTGCTTCATTTTCAGCGTCAATGACAGCCTGCTTTTCAAGAATTTCATAAGCGCTTTCGTTGTCTACTGCAGTATCATATTTTCCGGAAACAGGAGAACAGTTCATGAGACGAGTTCTCGTTTCGGGGCTGCATGGTGCCATGAGACTTTCAGGACAGATTATAGTGGTTCTCTGTACTGTCTGCGGGACGCCGTTTTCATCAAGGAATGAAGTAAGCGCTTCTCCGGTTCCAAGTTCCATAATAGCATCTTCTGTTTTAAAATCCGGATTTGCGCGGAATGACTTTGCAGCTGCTCTGACAGCCTTCTGCTCAGATGGAGTATATGCGCGAAGTGCGTGCTGAACTCTGTTTGAAAGCTGTGCGAGAATACTATCCGGAATATCAGAAGGAGACTGGGTTACAAAGAATATTCCTACGCCTTTTGAACGGATAAGCTTTACTGTCTGTTCTATAGATTCCATAAGTGCCTTTGGCATGTTTTTGAAGAGGAGATGTGCTTCGTCAAAGAAAAGGACGAGCTTTGGTTTGTCTGAATCACCTGATTCCGGGAGTTCTTCAAACATCTCAGCTATCATCCAGAGAAGGAATGTTGCGTAAAGACGAGGATATCTTATTGCCTCAACGCAATGCAGAAGATTGATAAATCCGCGTCCTTCCGAATCACATCTTATCCAGTCGTGAATATCAAGTGCAGGTTCTCCGAAAAATTCATTTCCGCCTTCATCTTCAAGAGGAATAATAGCTCGTGTTATGACGCCAAGACTCTGAGGTGAGATGGTTCCGTACTGCGCCATATATTCCTGGCGGTGTTCAGATACAAAATTTATTACTGCTCTGAGATCCTTAAGATCAATTATTTTAAGACCTTTGTCATCAGCAATACGGAAAACAGTCGTGAGTACGCTTTCCTGAACTTCGGTTAATCCCATTAGCTGGGAGATCAGGGATGGTCCAACATCAGAGACAGTTACACGTACAGGATGACCGCCTTTTGAATATATATCGTAAAATACTGTTGGGAAAGCCTTGTAACTGAATGAGTTTTCAATGCCGAACTTTTTGATTTTCTGCTGCATTTGTTCGCCGTCAGTACCTGGCTCTGCTATACCTGACACATCGCCCTTTATATCACATACAAATACCGGTACACCGGCTGCTGAAAAAGATTCAGCCAGCACCTTCATTGTTATCGTTTTACCTGTTCCGCTTGCACCTGCTATTAGTCCGTGTCTGTTACAATTTGATAAATTTACATATACACGTTCATTTTTATCATTAAGTCCGATGTATATTTTTCCGTTTTCAATCATTTTTTTCATTCTCCTTTAAATGTATAGTGAAACTTAAAATTACTGCTTATAGTAACTGAGAAAATCAGCGATTTTTTCAGCTGATTCTTCAAGTACTTCAAGTCGTGGAAGATATACAACTCTGAAGTGATCAGGCTGGGCCCAGTTAAATCCGCCGCCATGAATAATAAGAATTTTTTTGTCACGGAGGAGATCCAGAGCGAACTGTTCATCGTTTGTAATATTGAACTTCTTTATATCAATCTTAGGGAAAATATATAACGCTGCTTTTG
>JAEDJV010000211.1 GCA_016296165.1 Oscillospiraceae bacterium
ATGAAACGAGCAGAAAGACAGGAACTTGTAAAGGGCATGGATGTTGTTTATATTTATCATGATAAGATAGACGAAACAGCACACACATCTGAAACTGACGTATTTACAGCTTGCGAGCAGGCTATAGATGAAATAAAAACAATGGTTCGCATTATTGTAAATGAGTTCGGCGGGGCAAGAATATTTATAACATCTGATCACGGATTCCTTTATACATACAAGCCGCTTACTGAAGATGCAAAGGTAAGTAAAAACAGCTGGAATGGTAATGAAGTGGAGTACAGCAGACGTTACTGTATCATGAATAGCAGTGGAAATCCTGATTATCTGCAACCTGTAAAATTTCTTGAGGGGAAAACAGAATATACAGCATTTGCTCCTAAGGATAATATTCGTATCAAAGCAAATGGCGGTGGACTTAACTTTGTTCATGGCGGTATAAGTCTTCAGGAAATGGTTGTTCCGCTTATTGATTATCATTATCTCAGAAATGATTACAGTCAGTATAAAAAGAATCGTGCTGCGTTTGATACAAAACCAGTTGAACTAAATCTGATTTCAGCAAACAGAAAAATCAGCAATATGATCTTCTCACTGAACTTCTTCCAGAAGGATGCAGTAGGCGGCAATCGTGAAACAGCTAAATATTCACTGTATTTTACTGATTCTGAGGGAACTGTAGTAAGCGACACAGCCAGAGTTATAGCTGATAAGACAAGTACCGACAGTAAGGACAGAACATTCAGATGTAATTTTAATCTGAAATCAATTCAGTTCAGTAATAAAGAAAAATATTACCTTGTTATTTCGGATGAAAGCGGAGAACAGATGCCTGTAAAGGAAGAATTTCAGATAGACATTGCTTTCGCTGTTGACGAATTTAACTTTTTCGGATAATTATGATAGATGGGAGGTCTGTAAATGGAACAGTTGAATGAGAACATAAGCAGACGCGAAGTAATTAAGGACAAGCTACGTCAGAATTTTGACGGAAAAATAGTAAGAAAAGACCTTACAAAACATATAAAAGAAGGCCTGAACGTGCCTGTTTACGTTCTCGAATTCCTTCTTGGACAATATTGTTCATCGGATGATTCGGATGTGATTGAACGTGGAGTTGAAACAGTAAAGAAAATCCTTTCTGACAACTATGTTCGTCCGGATGAAGCGCAGAAAATTCTTTCACAGCTTCGTAAAAGAGGTTCGTACACTGTAATTGATAAGATTACAGTAAATATAAATCTTGCCAAGGACAGATATGAAGCAGACTTCTCAAATCTTGGTATTAAGACTCTTCTTGAAGATGAATATCCGGAGAAGTATGACAGACTTCTTTGCGGCGGTATATGGTGCATTGTACAGCTTGAATACGGTGATGATCAGTTTCCGGATGCAGATCAGGATTTAAAGAAGAAAGTTATAAATGTCTCTCCGATAAGCATAACTAAACTTACACCTATTCAGATGCCGCATATTGATATTAATGATCTTAAGGAAGGCAGAAAAGCTTTCAGTAAGGATGAATGGATAGACATTATGCTTCGTTCATGTGGCTATGAACCTGATCAGCTTAAAGAACGTGAAAAGTGGCTTTTACTTGCAAGAATGATTCCGCTTATTGAGAATAACTTTAATCTCTGTGAACTTGGTCCGAGAAGTACTGGTAAATCACATATCTACAAAGAAATATCACCTAACAGTATTCTTGTTTCAGGTGGTCAGACAACAGTAGCAAATCTGTTCTATAATATGTCAAAGAAATCAGTTGGTTTGGTTGGCTTATGGGATTGTGTTGCATTTGATGAAGTTGCCGGTATCAAATTCAAGGATAAAGACGGCGTACAGATAATGAAGGACTACATGGCTTCTGGTTCCTTCGCAAGAGGTAAAGAAGAAAAAGCAGCATCAGCATCAATGGTTTTTGTAGGCAATATTAATCAGAGTGTTGATGTGCTCCTTAAAACTTCAAATCTTTTTGATCCGTTTCCTCCGGAAATGGGATTGGATACTGCATTTCTTGATCGTATGCACTGTTATGTACCGGGATGGGAGATTCCAAAGTTCAGACCGGAACACTTTACGGATGATTATGGTTTTATAACTGATTATCTTGCAGAGTTTATTCGTGAACTTCGTAAAGAGCAGTACGGAGATGCAATTGACAAGTACTTTAAGCTTGGAAAGAATCTCAACCAGCGTGATACTATTGCTGTAAGAAAGATGGTTGGCGGACTTATTAAGCTTATTTATCCGGACGGTGAGTTTAATAAGGAAGAACTTGAAGAAATCCTTAAATTCTCACTTGAGATGCGTCGCAGAGTAAAGGAACAGCTCAAGAAACTTGGCGGCATGGAATTTTATGATGTGAACTTTTCATACATAGACAACGAAAGCTTTGAAGAACACTTTGTTTCTGTTCCTGAACAGGGAGGCGGAAAGCTGATTCCTGAAGGTATGTGCAATCCCGGACAGGTTTATACTGTATCACAGGGTGCATCTGGCATGATAGGTGTGTTCAGGCTTGAGAGTCAGATGCTTCCGGGTAACGGTAAGTTTGAAAAGACAGGTCTTAGCTCTGACAGAGAATGTAAGGAAGCAACGGCTACGGCATTTAATTACTTGAAAGCAAACGGAAACAGAATAAGCGGATCAATCAGTACAACAAACAAAGATTACATCATAAATTATCAGGATCTGCAGGGAATAGGTATGACAGAGAAGTTGGCTTTGCCTACACTTATAGCTTTATGCTCAATTGCATTATTAAAACCAACCGTTTCAAGTCTTGCTGTACTTGGTGAGATAAGTATTGCTGGAACTATGATTAAGGTTGACGAGCTTGCTAATGCGTTGCAGGTGTGTCTTGATAGTGGTGCTAAGAAGGTGCTGCTGCCGATTACTTCTGCAGCTGATCTCGGTACAGTTCCGTCTGAACTGGTTGGAAGTTTTAATCTGATTTTTTATAGTAGTGCTGAGGATGCGGTGTTTAAGGCGCTGGGTGTAGAATAATTTTATATTAGTTATGGGGGAAAATATATGATTTCAGGAAAAGAATATACATTACCTGAATCCGCAGAGTTCACTTTAAAATCAACAGGCTAATCTTAGAAATCTAAATTAGCCTGTGATTCAATTATGAATTATGCATTTTTATAAATTTATAATCAAATTTTCAACATTTTTGCTTCATCAGGGTATAGCTATCCCTTACCCATTAAATCCAATTTTAAAAATTATATTGCAGCAAAAGCATTAT
>JAEDJV010000212.1 GCA_016296165.1 Oscillospiraceae bacterium
TGAAAACAGATATGCTGTATGGGATGGTACATCTATGGCAGCACCAATGGTTTCATCTGCTGCAGCGATAATAAGAAGCGTACTTACAGACAAAGGTGAATACTCGTCGAGGTATATCATGGGTCAGCTTGTATGCGCAACATCGGACAGAGTTACATATACAGACAAGGACGGAAAAGAACACGTTTATCCTCGTTTAAACATCCTTGACAGTCTTAGCGTAAAACCTGAGCCTAAACTCAATGTTGGTGAAGTGAGAGTGCTTGACAGTACTGATATAGCACCGGAGAATAACGGAGACGGAATAATTCAGTCAGGTGAAACAGTTGATATTGAATTTAATCTGTCAAACAGCTGGGGATCGGCTAAGAACGTAAAAGTAGAATTCACTCTCTCTGAAGAAACAGCAGAGTACGGAACTTTAATTGACGGAGAATCCGTTCTTGGAGATATCGGTGAATATGGATTTGCAGACAACTATTCATCGTCAGAAAAAGCTGATGGTATTAGAATAAAAGTATCTGAAGATGCGCCAAATGACTTGAAATTCTCAATGAACATCTGTGCAGCAGCTGAAAACTGTGATGCTGTTTTGAATAGTGAGTATAGTTTTCTTATTCAGAATGTTGAAAAGCTTCCTCTGAATATTCAGAATGATATGGTATTGAAAAATAACAGGTGCTGGGTTGTTGATACTAAGGGTACAGTAACTATTGATCATGGTGTAACAGTGACTGTTGAACCCGGTACTCAGATAGAAATAAAAAGGGGTTCGATAAATTGTCAGGGTTCACTTATCATAGAAGGGACCGAGGACAAAAATATCGATATTTATTATAGCGGAGAAAAAAATTATAATGCTTCCTCAATAGAACATAAAATAACCGGAAATGTCAAATTAAAATATGTAAATTTATTTGATATTATATTATCAATTGATGAAGCAGATCATTGTTTTATAAATTTCAGAGAAAGCTGTATTGATTATAGTTCATTGTGCGGAAAAAGATTTTCTAAATGTATAATTAGTATGTCAAAAGATGATTTTTGTAATAGTCCGTTTTTCATAGAAGCCGGTGAAATTGAATCTACTCTTTTTGAAAATTGTGATGCGGCTTTTGGATACTGTGGTTATAATGATAGCGCAACAGATTATCTGATAATCAATAAATCAGTTTTCCTTAATAATATTGCACATCACAACTATTCTGATAATTTTGAGGAGTATAGTTGCCATTATTTGTATATTGGTAAGGGTATCAAAAACAATGCCATGCTTAGTAATTTAAATGATGAATCCCATATGGTTAAGGCGTTTATAAGAAATCCTGGAATTGATATATCAGGATATTACTGGGGTTCTGATGAAGTTGAAACAATACAGAAACACGTTAATAATTATGATGAAGAAACTGAACAAACATTTGAATACATCTATGAGCCATATTTGACATCCAAGTCCCCTGAACTTGAAACTATGTATCCGTTTATTACGGAGGCATATGTAACAGATACTGATGGTATTGTTACTGATGTAGTGGGAAGTGGACAGAAGATAAATATCCATTTAAAATTTAACAGAGATATGGATATGGATATTCAACCTACAGTAAGATATGGATATCGTGCACCAATTTCGATGTTAATTATTGATACAGGAAGACAATATTATGTAACCGAAGGTAAATGGATAAGTGAAAGAGAATGGGTGGGTGAAACAACTATTGATAGTTCGGCACATATTGGAACCATGTACATAGGGGCATCAGGTGCGGTAGCGGCCGATGACAAGTGGCTTATAACTGGAAATGATGAAGCAAGATTCAGTTTTGAAGTCCAGAACTCCACAATAGAATCCATGACACTTCAGGGCAGTGGTGAGCTGAGAAAAAATGTTCTGACATGGGCTCAGGATGATTATTCAACTCTTGCAGGATATAATCTATATCGTTCAGAAGTAAAACCTCCGGAAGGCAGCGATGATATAATATATGATGATGATATGCAGTATAATAGTGGTTCATTTAAAAAATTGAATAAATCTCTTCTTAGCAAAGACACCTGTATATATGAGGATTATGATGTTGAAGCAGGTCATGATTATTATTACTATTTTACAGTAGTAGATACCGATTTCCATGAATCATCTCCTTCAAATACCGTTATGTGCACTCCTAAGGATGATAACAGTCCTGTTATTAAGCACAGCGTAATCGAATCAGTTCTTACAGGAAAATCAGTAACTGTTACTGCTGACGTAACTGATAATGTTAAGGTAGAAAATGTTAAGCTCTTTTATAAGATGGAAAACGAAGAAAAATGGCGTTCTGCAGACATGATAAATACATCAGGAAGTAATTATCAGGCGGTGATTTCATCATATGAAATTTCTGAAGGCACGATGCAGTATTATATCTCTGCAACAGATGGCGTAACCACTTCATACTGCGGAGAGAGTGAATTTCCGAATGTATTTTCAGTAGTTTCGTCAGAAGCACATGAATATAAAAGTGAAGTTATAAAGAATGTATCATGTGTCGAAGAAGGAATAATTCGTTTCAGCTGTGATCACTGTGGTGATTCGTATACTGAAGTTATTGAAGCAGCAGGTCATGATTATATTGAAAAGACAGCATCCGCCACATGTACAAAAGAGGGAAAAAGGACATATACATGTTCAGTATGCGGAAATTCGTATTCAGAAGATATACCATCAACTGGGCACAAGTATGATGAAACAGTAGTAGAAGCAACCTGCGGTGAAATGGGTTATACTGAACATATATGTTCTTTGTGCGGTGATACTTATAAAGATAAATTTACGCCAAAAAAAGAACATGAGTATACAGAAGAAATAATAATTAATTCATTGTGCATGAAAGATGGTCTGAAAAAATACACGTGTAAATGTGGTTCTGGATACACAGTAGTAATAGCAGCAACCGGACACAAATATACAGAAACGGTAGTAAAGCCAACAACAGAAGAAAAAGGTTATACTGAACATATCTGTGAACTATGTGGAAATTCATATCGCGATAAATATACAGACAAGATTGTTTCAGATGAACATAAGCATGAATTTAAGGAAACAATTGTAAATGAACCAGCATGTACAACAGACGGGCTGAAAAGATATGAGTGCAGCTGCGGAGAGACATATACAGAAATAATAGCAGCAACCGGACACAAATATGCAGAAACGGTAGTAAAGCCAACAACAGAAGAAAAAGGTTATACTGAACATATCTG
>JAEDJV010000213.1 GCA_016296165.1 Oscillospiraceae bacterium
AGCTAAAGTCAATGCTAAAAGTTTTCTCAACTTCATTTTAACCTCCCTTTCGACCAAACGGTCACTTTTCATACTGACAATGGTATTATAAAATTCTGTCACGATGAAAAAACCCTACAAATTTTAGATAAATACCCCACAAATTTTTAATCATTTCTGTTCTTCCTGTATTTTGACGGGGTACATCCTTTTATTTCAATAAATTTTCTTACAAAATAATCATTGTCCTTATATCCGACCATCTCTGATATTTTTGTGATTTTTTCTTCTGTTTCCACTAACAGAAGAGCCGCTTCGTTAATTCTGTATACAGTGAGGTAGTCTTTAAACGACATTCCGTATTTTTTCTTGAAAATCTGACCTAAATACGAGCTGTTAATATATAACTTTACGCTCAACTCCTTAAGGCTTATATTTTTCATGTAATTGTTTTTTATTTCGTTCTCAAGCTCGTCAAGAACAGATACAGATACATTTTTTCTAAGCTGCGATAAATACTCTGCATATTCTATTGCAAATTCAGATAAGTGTTCGCTGCTGCCGCGCAATATGCCTTCATGAAACGAGCTTTCACTGATATACTGAAGAATCTCCTCCTGATTAACCTGATCGTCCTGACTCGTTGCAAGATGTATTAGCCCAAACAGCAAATAATCCATGTTAAGCTTTATAGTCTCACTTGTAATACCTAAACGGCTCATCTCCTTAAAGAGCTCTGTCACCTTATATGAAATATCTTTATGTGAGTTAAGCTCAATTGCTCTGATAAGTTCATCGATGTTCTGCTTACAGAGGACTCCGCCTCCCTGATTAATCTGAACTTCATTTTCATAAAAATATATTTCTTTTTTAGGTCTGAATCCCTCAAATGACCTAAGGATTCTGACTGTACTGTATGATTTAGAAATATTGTTTATTCCCTTGACCTGTTTTCCGGCAAGAATTCTTATTGGAAGTCTGAACCTTGATAAAATCTCATTTTTAAGATTGATTAAGTATTCTTCTTCTGTCATATTTAGATCATTATGCATGTAATCACACATAATGAGACCGATTTCATTACTATTCTGGTCAAATGAAGTATCAAAAACAACGTGATTTTTATCGTCTTTAAGAATTTCTTCGCATAATTCGTATAATTCTCTGTGAATCTGCCTTATTTCATTTTCATCATAATCTTCGGATTCATATGAATTTATGAATTCAATACTTGCAAATCTGACATTTTCCGATAACCTCATCTGAGCGTTTATATACTCAATGTTTTTCTCGTCAAATTTGCCGAATAGTACCGCAATGACATGTCGGGCAAGAAGAGCCTGTTCCATGCTTTCTTTTTTGATTGACTCCTTAATAAGCTCATTTCGTTTATTTGAGATTTTCATAATCAGAGAGGTGAGTTCATCCTTCTCAACAGGCTTAAGCACATAGCCTGCACACCCGTACTTTAATCCCTGCATTGCAAACTCAAAATCTTTGTATCCGCTTAATATTATTACTTCAAGGTCATTAAACCCATCCTCGCGAAGTTTTTTCAGAAGTTCAATACCGTTCATTTCAGGCATTTTTATATCTGTAACAACGATATCCACATGGTTATTCTTAATATATTCATATGCATCGGAACCGTTTGGTGCGGTGGCTGCTATTTCACATCCAATCGACTTCCAGTCAATAAGCACTCTTAATCCCTGCAAAATAAAAGGTTCGTCATCAACTAATAATACTTTCATCAATATTATCTTCCTCTTTTCTATTCGTTGGAAAAACTATCTGAATAAGTGTACCTATACCTTCTTCGCTTTCAATGTCAAATCTGTATTCATCACCCATTGTCATCTTAAGTCGCAACAATGCATTATATATACCTATATGTTTTTCGCTTTTTAAATCTTCAATATTGATGGATTTTGCCTTTTCTCTTATCTCTATAAGCTTTTCATCATCGATTCCGTTTCCGGTATCCTCAACCTCGATAATAAAGTCATCATTCCTCTTATATACTCTTACATATACAAAACATTCCGAGGTTTTATTTTCCATTCCGTGAACACACGCATTTTCAACGAAAGTAACGACAGTCAGTTTTGGGATCAGACGCTCTTTGCAAGACTCATCTATACTAATTTCATATTTAAGCTTATCTCCGAATCTGTATTTCTGGAGCAAAAGATAAGCTTCCACTGAAATAACCTCCTGCTCAACAGAAATCATGTCTGAGTCCCAGTTGACATACTGCCTTTCCATTAATGCGAGCTTTTCAACCATCTCGGCAGTCTCTGTCTCGCCTTTAATAAGGCTGTGCATTCTTATTGACTCAAGTGCATTAAACATAAAATGAGGATTTATCTGGCTGTGAAGAGCCAAAAGCTCGGCTTTTTGCCTCGCAATACTCATTTCCTGTTCTTTAAGCCTTTCCTTGTACACAATACGAATAAGGTTATTTACCTGATCGACCATCTTGTTATAGTTGAGCATGAGATTATAAAGCTCATCACTTCCTTCCGGATTTTCAACTCTTACAAGCTCATCGTTCTCACGCTTACCGAAAACCTGATCAAGTTTCTTGATTCTGTATACAATGGAATTGTTAATTTTATATAATACAAATGCCGGTAATAAAAGACTTATTACTATTAATACTATTATTAATATTTTGTTATCAAATAAATATTGTAAAGACGTGGCATCTTCTATCTTTACAGCAATTTGCGTTATGTTTCCAAGGTTTGTTACGTTCTTGATATAGTAGTTTTTTTCGTCTTTTTCAAATATCGGATATGGTGAATTAAGATTGTTAAATCCTTCACTTGAAAAGATAATTTCATCATCAGCACATATACATACCGACTCCAGATTACATAGTCTTGTTATTTCTGATGAGGCTGTACTGTAATTTAAGTCAATTCTGATAAAAGTATCATATGGACAGTTTTTAAACGAAAGCTTGCCGAAATAAAAAATTCTTCGTTTTGATTCTGTTACACCGGTTGATGTATCATAATCACATCTGAATATGTACTTTTCACCGCTTTCAATATAATCTTTAAACCACTGCGTATTTTCAATATCTTTTGTACGTCCCACATAACCGCCACTTACTACAGTCTCGTTTGATGTATAGAGCTTAACTTTCATGTTGTTAAAACGGGTTAATGTCTGAAAGAAATAGTTTTCTGACATCTTATGATAATTGTCATAGTAATCAAATG
>JAEDJV010000214.1 GCA_016296165.1 Oscillospiraceae bacterium
CTCTGAGCCGCTCTGAGAATTTTTCTCTTGCAAGTTCTTCGTCTCCATAATCTTTAAATTCCTTTACGACCTTTGATGTATTTTCTAAAAAGTCACGGAGACGTTTTTCTCCGAAGCCGAAGTACTCATGAAGAACTATCAGTGTAGTGGCGAGATTGTCGGACATTGTGTCAAGGCTGTCCTGAAATATAGCCTGGCTAAGTCTTGCTTTCTGTTTTTTCGTTGGTGTATCGTATGCTTTCATGAGTATACCACCTTGTCAAGAATAAAGGATTCAGCCTGCTGAAGTCTGATTTTAAGCTCTTCGTTTTCAAGATGCATCATTCTGATTGTTTCGCCTTCTGTTTCAACATCACTTTCAAGAAGCTTGATGTTTTCTTCAAGCTTGGCACTGATTTTCATAGAATCGTTGTAATATCCTGTGATTTCGTCAAGCTGTCTTCTTAAGTTTTCATTTTCTTCATTAAGAAGCTTTATTTCGTTTTCGTGTGATTTGACGATATCTTTTAATTCGATGATACCGCTTGATTTACTGTAATCCGAATCTTCCCTTATATTATCTATCTGTTTCTGAAGAATTGCGTTTTTCGTTTCCGATTTTTTTACCAGCTGTTCCAGTTTTGAATTTTCAAGTCTGATCAGGGCAAGTTGCTTTCTCAGCTCGTCGTTTTCAATGATAAGTATATTTACATCAACGGTGCTGCTATTCAGCTTGTTCTTCTCTTCTTCCTGACTGTTTGTTTCCTGCTTTTCAAGAGGAGCGGTGATTTCAGTTTCTTTCGCCTCTGCAGCCGGTTCTCCTGATTTCTTTTTGCCTTTGTCGCTGCGCTCAGCACGAGGAAGCTGTTTGTCTGTGATTCCTTCCTGCTTAAGCACTTCGATGATTTCATCTTTACTGCAGCAGTTGAGCTGAGCGAGAATATTCACCTGAGAACGCTTGTTCTTTGCCAGCTTGTATCTTCTTACGATTTCTTCATTTGACATTTCCATTAGTTCATAATCTCCGTTTCTGATAAAATAAATGTTACTTCTTCCTCTGTATCTGTGAGGTCAAAGGCTTTGGTTCCTATCTTCATTTCCTGCTTTTTACCGTATACGGCAGACATACCTGCCATTGTAACTGTCAGTACGTCGTCGTATCCTTCAGGTATAATCAGTGTTACTTTCTTTGGCATAACTTACTCCTTTAGTCCGCTCAGGATTCTGAAATATTCCCGGCACAGCTCACACCCGGATTTTTTGAGTTCGGGTGTGAGGAAGGATAGTTTTCTTTCTCTTTCCATAGCTGTTTCCCAACATTTCAGTCTGAGCTGATTGATTTCAAACTCTTTGATTATTCTTGTTTTTTCAATTCTTGCCTGCTCTGTATCAAGCTTCCCGAGCGCATGCTGAACATACAGTAATCTCATGCTCAGATATGCAAGCTGTTCGGCTGCGTTCAGCTGGTCCGCCATTGGTTCTGCTGATGCGGCAGCCTGTTCAAGTTCTTTCAAAGTCATTTCTTTGCTTTTTTCTTCCCCTTTCCTCCACTTGTGTGGATCTGACGTTTTCTCAGGCTGATGCAGATGTAATACTGGCTGTCAAGTGGATTTAGTTTAGCTTCGCTTTCTATGTATTCGTAGTCCGGATACAGTTTTTCGAAAGGTTCTCTGCACTCCTGATTTTCGTAAAGTTCTTTTGCTTTCCTTTTTGAGATTTTATTATCGTTTGTCCGCTCTTTCGGATAAATGAGGTTTCTTGACGCATGCCAGAGCTTCTGATTGCTGCTTACCGCTCCATTTGTAAGATTTTTACTCATGTAATTTGCAAGGCCGTCAAGACCTTTTTCGCCGTATTCAATCTGAGTCTGTCTGATTATCCCTTTTCCCCAGATGTTTTTTATATCTGACAGGAGCATTCCTCCGCTCATAACGATGTGATGATGAAACCTTTTGGTTCTTTTTCCCTGTTCAGTTACAACTATGTATTTTAATTCCGGCAAATTGTTTTTCTTCCTGAATCTTTTTATTCTTCTGAAAAAATTCCGGAGATTTCTGTCTGCTTCGTCTTCATCAGCAGGAAGTTCCTTGTCTGAATATGTGAGTTCTATTTTCACATCATTTTCAGTAAAATTGGTATTGAGCAGTCTTGTCAGTTTTTTAACTCTATTGTGATCGTTGAGAAGTTTCTGAGCAACCGATGAAGGTTTCGCTCTGATTCTCTTTCCTTTCGGAAGTTCTCTTACAGGATAAATATCCACTTCAATGAACTCACCACAGAAATATTTCTTTTCACGATATTTAATTTTCATATTCTTACTCTTTCTTACTGGTTCTTATTATGACTTTCCTTAATTTTCTTTTTAACAGGTGGTTGTTAAGTTAATAGATTAATTACGAGCTAATCACCGAAAACGGTGTTTTTTTGCAGCTGTATATTTCAACAGCTGCTTGTATCTGATATTTCTTTTCCGGTTTCAGTACCGGTTATCGGGTTGATGCTTGTTCCGGTTAGTTTGTCACGGATGCTGTGCCTGAGCCTTCTTTCGATTTCATTCATGAAAATATTAAGAAGTTCATACGGGTTTTCCCTTATGTATGTTCTGCTGTCGGTAATCACAACTCCGTGACGCTCGGTTTCGTTGTAATCATATTCAACGTGGCCTATTCTGTAACGCATCAGAATGCTCCACTGTTAAGCTTTTTAATTATGTTCTCGAATACGCCTTTCAGCTTTTCGATATATGTCGCCGAATCTTCTGAAAGCTGAGCGAATTCGATAACTTTGTTTGAATCATTTACGACATTGGTCAGAAGTGCTTTGAATCTTGCTTTTTCATCAGGCTCTTCAACAGCATTTTCCACACGTGTGGATTCTGCATTCTGCGATGCGTTCATGATGTTTTCAAGTTTCTTTTCAAATCCGGCACGGATATTTTCTGTTTCTGCTTCTTTTTCTTTGAGCTTTTCTTCAAGAGCTTTAATCTGATCGTCGGCTATCTGTCTTTCGGCTTCTGACTGCTTTTTCATTTCTTCGATTTTCTTGTTTGCTATAGCATCTGCTCTTGCGTTGAGTTCCTCTTCTGTAGGTTCTGCGACTGTTACATCCTGTGCTTTGTTTTCGAGTTCTTTTATGGTCTTACGGAGCTGGTCTGCCTGTTCCCTGAGAGCTTCGTTATCTGTAGTGAGGATTGATGACTTTCTTGCCTGTTCGTCGTACGTC
>JAEDJV010000215.1 GCA_016296165.1 Oscillospiraceae bacterium
CGCAAGCTGATACTCTTTATCCTCTGCCTTCCACTTCTCTACCTGATTATCAACCACCTCAAAACACTTATCCTCAAATTCTTCAAGATAACTGATAATCTTTCCTTCATTCAAAAGTTTCTTTAACCTTCCGATATCGTATTCCGCAACATACGCTAAATGCTGTTTAGTAAATTCAGTATGAAACCTTGTTGTCGTCCTCTCATAGCTTTCCGGATCGGTATAAACAACCGTTCTGTTTACTGTATCAAGCTCGTACATCGGATATGTATATCGTTCTTCAGTCCTATCATACACATATGTTTCACTTTTAATAATCATATACTAATCTCACCCTTCCTGGAAAACACGTACACAAAAACAATCAGCCAGAACACAGCAATCGCACCTCCAACATAAATATCAGTTTTCTCTTTTTCTCTGTCCTCTGCCTCAGATGTACATGCAGTCACAATTAATTCATCATTGTTATTTTTATTAGCAGCCCATTCAGAAGCCCTCTGATGAGCTGCTTCTTTATTTACAGCAACTACTCTGTGACTTTCTGAAGAAGAATCATCTTCAGAAGCTACTACCTGTCCAGAATTATCTTCAAGTGTGTTGAACGGCTTAAATGTATCTACCACATCACCATTACTGTCAATCATATTCCATTCCCCCTGGAACATAAAAAAATGATATACAACACCTTCTTCATCTGTTATGTACCACTGTCCTTCCTCATCTGCAAAAGTCCATTCACCTGTTTTATCGCTGTAATAATCAGAATACTGGTACTTCAGCCTTCCTATATCACTCCAGTCATAATCATTGTTATTATCATAATTTGTTTCAACCCACTCTTCAAGAAGATGATGATTATAAGATGCTTCAGGGAACTCTGTTCCGTCATCACCGATTCCGAACCAGCGTTCTTCCCAGATATCATTGATTATCTCTTCCTTGCTGAGTATTTCATCAGCATGTATTGTTGTTACTGTTGCAAGTGCAGCAAAAATACTGCATATTGCTGCTCCAATCTTCTTTTTCATTTTGTTTACTCCATTTCTGCATTTGCAAAATAATATTCCAGTGCCTTTTCAATTGTATCTTCTATTTCAGTATTTGATGTATCTTCCTTGAAAAATCGGCTGATACGTTCTCCCTTTATTCTGTAATTTTTCGGCTTTAAAGTTACTTCTGGCTTTCCTCTCATAAATTCTTCAAGAACATTCTGAGAAATATTCCCCTTTTCATCAGCAAGCTGACGTAAAGCACTTGCCTTTTTAATATCCATCTTCACTTCACCAAGAAATTCAGACAGTCGTCCCTGCGTATCATAATCAAGATAAGATATTTCAACTCCGGCTCTGACAGATAAATCTCCGGTATCAACAGCATACTTAAATTTATCCGCAAGTTTATTTATACGTATCAGACGTGCAACACTGTTACGGCTCATGCTGTATTCTTCACCGACTTGCTTTGCAGTGTCCCAGGCTTTCTTTTCAGTTTTATCCTGAACCTTTTCACCGGATAAAACTGAAAGCTCATTGATAATATCTTTTCGCTTCTTTTCTGAAAACATCTTATCGTGACGCATCGCAATAACTGCTGCCTGTTCGGAAATAAGCAGATTTTCAAATCCTCTCTGCATAAGATTTGATTCCACAACATACATTTCTGCTTCTTCTTCAGATAAATCTGACTTTATAATAGCCGGAACCGTCTTTTTTCCGGCTATTACTGAAGCATTCCACCTGTTATGACCGATGAGTATCTCGTACTTTCCGTTCTCTGCCGGCTGAACAACAAGCGGAGTTAAAACTCCATTTGTACGAATACTCTCAACCATATCATCAAGTCTTTCGCCAGAGTAAAGCTGAAATTTGTGATTGTGATACGGTATAAGCATATCAACCGGAACAGGTTTTATTTCATTTTCCTTTACACCTGTTCCCTGACCTAACATTGCCCCTAAATCGAATTCCATGTTATATCCCCCCCACTATTTCATCAGCAAGCCTGATATATTCATCACCTATCTTGCATTTTATATTACAGAGTGCCTTTCCGCTTTCTGATGACTTTGCTGCTTCAATTGACTTGGAAATGCTGGTACTGAACAGCCTGTCTCCATACCTCTCAGTAAGTACAGAAAGAGCATTTCTGCTGACTACTGTCTTATCTACCATTGTAGGGAGAATTCCCACAATATCAAGATCACTGTTAATTGTAGCCTGTATCTGTCTGTGAAGATTGGAAAGTGCTTCAAGTCCATCCATAGAGAATTTCTGTGTCTGCACCGGAATAATCATTCCGTCTGAAGCTGTCATAGCATTGATAAGAAGTATTCCAAGTGAAGGAAGACAGTCAATAATAATGTAATCAAACTGTTCAGTAATCTCATCTGATAAAATTCTTCTGAGTATTGTTTCTCTCGCCAAAGCTGTCTGCATATATGTTTCTGCATTTGCAAGATTAATATCACTTGGAATATAGTAAAGGTTAAGTGATTCATTATATCTGATTGCAGCATTTACTGTATCAGGTGAGATACATGAATTAGCAGCTACCTCAAGAATAAGTTTGGTGATTGTCGGCTTGTTATCTTCCGTATATTTGAGATATTCTGAAAGATTTGCCTGCGGGTCGAGATCGCACAGAAGCACTTTCCTGTTATGCTTTTCAGCAAGTGCGGCACCAAGATTGAAGGCAGTGGTGCTCTTGCCGACTCCACCTTTCTGATTACATACAGATATAATTTTCTTATTCATCTTAATTTCTCCTTCCTGATTAAAACGGAACATCTATTCCTTCGAATATTTTTTCAAATTCTGCTGTATCAATATCTGATACTCCTTCAACGAATACTGGTTCCGGTTCTTCATGTTTTCTTCCGCCAGTAAAATGAATTTCCCTGACATTCACAACCGGAGCTGTTCTTCTCTCCTCGCTTTTCATATACTGTTCCATATTCATAGAACCAACAACCATTATCATATCGCCTTTATGAAACCATTTTTGAATGATATCCGCAGTTCCGTTCCAGGCGACGCAGTTGAAAAAGTCTGTCTTGCATTTTCCGGACTTGCTCTTTCTTCTTTCTACTGCTATCCGGAAATTGCAGCGAGTTGTTTCGCCATTAGTTATTTCCGGTTCAGCAACAAGTCTGCCAAGAAGCATTATGTAATTAAGCATATTAAACCTGTCCTTTCACT
>JAEDJV010000216.1 GCA_016296165.1 Oscillospiraceae bacterium
AGGGGTACAGGAATGTACTGCTTGTTGGTGTGAATTATGATAAGAAAAGCAGGAATCACGAATGCAGCATTGAGAAAATGGATATAGATTAATCACAGAATTTCGGTTTTGACAGAGCCAGTATAATGTGATAAAATATAAAATAGTAAGATTTTTTTTTATTTTGGAAGGGGTTATTTATTATGGAAAACAGGATACAGAAGATAACAGCAGCACAGAACAGAAGAGTAAGTTTTGATGTTATACCGGGACATTTTGCGACAAGCAACTCACATGTAAGTGCGTATATTGATATGAACGGAATCAAGAGCAGTTTCAGGGCTGCAAAGGAAGCTGCGAAGGAGCTTGCAACCGGTATCTATGGTGTAATACCGGTTGATACTATTATTTGTCTTGAGGGTACAAAGATGATTGGTGCATTCCTTGCAGAGGAACTTTCAGAGGGACTGCATGGAATTAACAGCGGAAATGAAATAATGGTAATCACACCTGAGTTTAACACATACAATCAGATTATACTGCGTGACAATCTCCAGCCTATGGTAAGGGACAAAAATGTTCTCCTGCTTGCTTCTTCGGTTTCATCAGGAAAAAGCATTGTTCAGGCTGCAGAGTGTCTTGCTTATTACGGCGGAAAACTTATGGCAGCAGCTGCTATATTTAGTGACGTTGACAATATAAGAGGACTGAAGATTCACCACATTTTCGGACACGATGATATTCCGGAATACAGCAGCTACAAGCAGGAGGAATGTGCTATGTGCAAGGCTGGGAAGAAGATTGACGCAATAGTAAACAGTTTCGGATATTCTAAACTTTAATTCATGCAGGAAGAGGAAAAATGAAAGATCATAATAAAAAAGTATTGCGTTTTACCGGTGCATTACTTGCAGTTTCGGTATTAACCTGTATATCAGTTTCACCTTTGAACGAAGTTTGCTCTAAATATACTGAAAATATTTTTGCACAGACAGCTGAAACTATTACGATAAAATCCATGACGCCAACACAGGGACCAGTAGTCAGTGCTGATATTACAGGCGGCTCCGGATTTACATTTCCGGTTTTCAATGGTGATGAATCAGTAAAATTTGAAAATGTAGCCAATGATATCAGGCTGTTTGTAAGAACAGATGAAAATTCAGAATGGGTGAGCATAGACAACAACGCAGACAGCGGCTGGATATATGACAGTAACTTCGGGCATTTCTGGGATGGTCCGGGCGGATTCTGGTTCCATGTAAATCAGACAACTTTCGTTCGGCTTCAGTCAGCTGCAAACCCTGACGTTCATCTGGATTATACCATTGTTTTTGAACGCAGTGCAGATTATGACCGGATAGAAACGGGAACTTCTGAAAGCCCTGAGCTGAGCGGGTGGAATCTTATCTGGAATGATGAATTTTCGGAAGATGTAATCGACCGTTCAAAGTGGACAAATGAAACCGGATATTACCTTACTGATGACCCGAACACATGGGGCTGGGGAAACAATGAACTTGAGCATTATACAGACAGTGAGAAAAATACATTTGCCTGCGATGGAAAACTCAATATAAGAATTCTTGAAGAGCCGAAAACATTTGAGCAGGATCCGGGAAGGGTGGCACCTTATTCATCCGGCAAGCTCATTTCAAAAGATAAATTCAGTTTCAGGTACGGACGTATAGATTTTTGCGCAAAACTTCCGACAGGAACAGGTATATGGCCGGCACTCTGGATGCTCCCGAATGACAGTATTTACGGTACATGGGCTGCCTCCGGTGAAATAGACGTAATGGAATCCAAAGGCCGCATAAACAATACTGTTTACGGAACAATCCACTACGGCGGAGCCTGGCCTGCAAATGCATATACGGGAAATCAGTACACGTTCAAAGACGGGAAAACATATGACGACGGCTTTCATATATACAGCTGTATATGGGAAAAAGAAAAGATACGCTGGTATGTTGACGGTGAATGTTTTTCTGTTGTGCCGTATACAAACTGGTATTCCGCTGCAGCGGAAGACAATCCGTATGCACCTTTTGACGAGGAGTTTTATATTATAATGAACCTTGCAGCCGGAGGAAATTTTGACGGCGGAAGAGTTCCTGACGCTTCATCTGTCCCATGTGAAATGCAGGTTGACTATGTTCGTGTATATCAGGCTGAAGGTGACCCGACAGCTTCATTTACTGACAATTCGGGCAATATTCCTTCTGAACCGGAAATCATAGACGCAGCATTTGCATTAAAACTTCAGAAATATTTATTTGGTACTGAAAGTTACAGAAAAGCGTTTGATTTTGACGAAAACGGAAGAGTGGATATAACTGATATGATAAAAGTTAAATCCTATCTGTTAAACTGAACGGGGGCACAGCCATGGGAACATATTTTAACCCGTCAAATGCAGGATTCAGGAAAGCATTAAATAATGAAATATATATTGACAAAAGCGGACTATTAAATATACTGAACAGTAAACTTCTGATTGAAAGAAACTGCATATCCGTAAGTCATGCCCGCCGTTTCGGAAAATCACAGGCAGCAGAAATGATAGATGCATATTACAGCAGGGGGTGCGATTCCCGGGAAATGTTCTCCGGTCTTGAAATCTCAAAGTCTCCTGATTTTGAAAAGCATCTCAACAAGTACAATGTTATTCATCTGGATATTTCTTCGTTTACAGATGATTATTCTGATAATCTGGTAAAAGAAATCAAAAGACATATTTTTAATGAATTCAGAGAAATATATCCTGATGTGGATTATAGTTGTTCCACTGCTTCGGTATTAAAGCAGGTTTATGATAAGACAGAAGAAAATATTGAGGGAAATCCGGTAAAATGTCCTTTTGTAATAATCATAGATGAATGGGATTGTGTCGTAAGAAATTTTTCAGACAAACCCGGACTCGTACATGAATACCTTCAGTTCCTTCATGCACTTTTTAAAAGCAAGGAATCCAAGGATTTTCTGGCGCTGGGATATATAACGGGAATACTCCCTGTAAAGAAAATAGAAGATGAATCGGCACTTAATAATTTCATTGAATATACAATGATTGATTCAAAGGAATTAACACCGTATTTTGGCTTTACTGAAGAAGAAACAGAGGAACTTTGCAGGAAGTATGATATGAATTTTGATTCAGTAAGGGAATGGTATAACGGATACCTGATAA